>JAOMOG010000020.1 GCA_028353405.1 Candidatus Poseidoniaceae archaeon
GAGATTATTTTATCACTCTTTAACGACTTGGCAATAGCACTGATTCTCTGTGGATGGACCATTACGCCAATATTTTTCAAGCCCCAAGAAACCCCTCCAAAGGAGAAATATACATTCGATTATTCCGGAATTTTCACAGATTCAGCAAAGGAACAATATACAGGGGATGATGTAGAACGCATAATAGACGAGGGATTAATTATGGATTTTAGAGAACAAGTAGCCAGGCCTCCACAACCAAGAGCACGTGCTAAATTTGAACCATATGAAAAATTATTGCTATTGATTTCATTTGGTATGTGGCCACTTACTATAATATTGACCTTTGCATATGAGGGCTCTCTAGCCTTCATGTCTGATTTTGAAGCAGGAAAACTAGGCGTAGGAGCAGTATGGATGATGAGTTTGTTTCTTTTGATTGTTCTAATTCGGTTTGATAAAGCTGCTAGAAGTAGTGGTATGTATGCTAAAGAAAAGGAATCATACAGTGGTATGATGGATTTATACAATAAGGCTCAGGAAGCTCATTATGAGTATGTTAAACTCAGAGCAGCAGCAGAAGCACAGCAAATACTTGAGAAATATCCTCAATTGAAAGAATCAGCAAAAGGTAATTCTACTAAAGCTTAAATCATCTCAGCAATCCTTAGGGGTGGTGTTTTGAATAATGTTACACTGGGTTAATCTATGCAGAAGAAACTGATCGATATTCTTGGTTTGAAAAATATTACTCGTGCAGGTTGGATAAAGGTCGGTATAGAGAGCCCAGAATCGGTTGCAAGCCATTCTTGGGGAATGTCAGCACTAGCCCTGGAACTGTGCCCACAAGGCCTCGATTTGAGCAAAGTATTGTCTCTTTGTATCGTACATGATGTTCCTGAAATCATAGTTGGAGATTTAACTCCACTAGATGATTGTACCAACAAAGCCAAAGATGAACATAGGGCAATGCAGAAATTAGCACCACAGTGGTTACATTTGTTTGAAGAATATGAGGCTGGTCAAACAGCTGAAGCAAAGTTTGTAAAACAGATTGATAAGTTAGATATGGCTTTACAGGCAATGATATATAGAAATGAGCAAGGTGTGGATACAAGTGAATTCATTGAAAGTGCGAGGAAGAAAATACACGACTCTCAATTACAAGAATTTATTCAATAAGCAAGTAGTGTGGCCGATAATAACAAAAGGTAAAGATGACCCCGCCGAACTATAGCCCGATAGTGTAGGGGTCCATCATGTCGGGTTTTGATCCCGGCGACCTCGGTTCGAATCCGGGTCGGGCTACCTCTAGTACCAGTATATTGCGGCGGTAGCGTTGAACTTCCCTTCGCGAGCATTGAAGAATCAATGGCCATTGGCTGAAGACATGAGCATTCAGAAAATAGCAGTTCTCGGCGCAGGGCAAATGGGTAATGGAATCACACAAGTTGCTGCTTGTGCAGGTTTTGATGTCACTATGTTAGATATCAAACAAGAATACGTTGACCGTGGAATTTCCAGTATTGAAAAATCATTAGCTAAACTAGTCTCAAAGGAAAGAATGACTCAGCAAGATGCTGATGCAGCAAGGGCTAGAATCTCTTCAGGAATTGATAGATCTGTATGTTCAGATAGTGATTTAGTAATCGAAGCAGTACCAGAAATACTAGCATTAAAAATAGAAATATTTCAAGAACTAGACCAACTATGCAAGCCAGATTGTATTCTTGCATCAAATACTTCTTCAATTTCAATAACAGAAATTGCTGCAGCAACAAACCGTCCAGACAAGGTAATTGGAATGCATTTCATGAACCCTGTTCCGATTATGAAGTTGGTTGAAATCATTAATGGTAAAGATACTAGTGAAGAAACTAATACTGCAGTGATTCAAGCATCACAACAGATGGGTAAGACTGCTCTGTCTTGCAATGATTCTCCTGGATTTGTTTCAAACCGTATTCTTTGTCCTATGCTCAATGAAGCAATATTGACTTTCCAAGAAGGTGTTGCTCAACCAGAAGCAATTGATGGAATTATGAAACTTGGAATGAACCATCCGATTGGTCCATTAGCACTTTCAGACCTTATTGGATTAGATACACTTCTCCATATTATGAATGTTCTACACGAAGGTATGGGTGATGATAAATACGCACCTGCTCCACTGCTCATTCAAATGGTTGAAGATGGATTATTGGGTAGGAAATCTGGTAAAGGTTTCTATGAATACTGAGAGATTAATTTACTTTCACTAATTTATTGTTGATTTATTCTCTGTAGCAAGCCAATAGTAGGCTTCTTCTCTAATTGAGTGGGAATAATTTCTTCCTCAGGTTGACCTTTTATTATTCCAACAATAGATGCATAGATAAAGCCAATCGCTAGCAACCACATCATAAATGGAATGAAATCTAGTAATGTATCAAAGTTCATCCAGTAGGTCAAATAGTTCTGGTTTTGAATGATTGCACTTTCCATCTTGTCAGCATCCTCATCAGCAATTTCTGATGAGGATCTAATCTCGAATACAGGGACTAAATCATTGAAAGTTGGTTGGCTTTGCATCTCATTTCCTTGACGGCTATCCAAATAGAATGTAGTGGTCGATTCACCTGCAATTATCAAACCTGAAAGTTGTTCCGACATTATTTCAATATCACTTCCCAAATAGATTGGCAGGGCACTAGGTGTCGCATCAAGAAGTGTAAAAGTCCTCAATAAATTTGCTTGTATAGAGCGCTCTGTGGCACTGACTGTGGTAGAACATACCTTGACTGGAATTCCCTTCAAAACATCCTCACCTGTGCAAGTAATATCTGCTATTGCATATCCTGAAACATCAACTTTATCTCCATCTCCGGTGATAAATCCACCAGTTGCTCCAGCTATTTCTTCAGGAGTTATTAGTCCTAAAGTTGCTTCAGACATTCTGTCATTTCTCCATGATAGTTGCTGTGAGGAATCTTGTTTTATCAACTCACCTTTATCACAGGAAGATTTCTCACCACTGCAAATTGTGTAATTTGTACCATCCCCATTAGCAACTCCATTAGAGCCGAAGTATGTCTTATTCGATTCCAAAGATGCCCATCCAACACTCAGGTCCGATGAATTGCCTGAAGCTAAATAGGCGTTTACTGGATCGTGCCAGCCCAATAGCCAACTATCGATAGATTGAGTTAGATACGGAGTTGTTGCAAAATTGCTAACTAGAAATTCTTCAACAAATTCTCCAAAGATTGAGTCCATAAGTAAAGATTGTAATGCCGCCGCAGAATTTGTATCTATATCATAAGCAGAAGCGATGACATCAACCCCCCATGGTTCATTTTCAGTCTGGGTGCTTGATAAATATCCAGGTGGAACTTTACCGGATAATTCACCATATAGGAATAGAAGCGCTCCTGAAGAAGTTGTTAATCCAAGTGGACCATATAGAATATTTGCAGATTGCTCAGGGGTTAAAGAAATTGCAGATAGGGAGTTTTCACTTGCCCAATCTCCTCCTTGATTGATGCTATATGTTAGATATCCACCAAAAATTGGGTCTTCATCACCAAAAGAAGTATTGACAAATTGTCCGGCATTCAGCTTTCCACTTCCGCCAAGAAGTGCCATTTGTAACGAGGTTTCTGAGGTCGCCCAACCTTGAGACCAAGCCGCTATCGCATCATACTGGGTACTGCTTAGTCCAAAGGTAGACATCGCTATTGTAGAATTCATTTTCAGGAAAGAGCTCAAGCCAAAGCCGGTTCCTGCTGAGTTTTGGGCTAGTAATCCAAGTGGAGTATCACCACCATCTCCATTCATCATCAAATTAAGACAATCAATATTTGAAAAATCAACATCTAATAAGTTGTTTAAACGCTTTGCAATATCTTCGCTATCGGTAAAGGGTGAACCTCCTCCATTGGATTGAAATTCTAATCCAATTGCAATATAGAGAGACCAATCACGTATCAGTGTTTGAGCATAATCAGGGACTAGAGTATCCTCTTCTCCATCATCGTTGGTATCGATCATTTCAGTAGCAAGATAGCCATATGCAGTAGCACGCTCTAGGGCAATAGAGTTGCCAGGGTCTGCTTCTATAGTTGATAGCAAAGTTTCAGGCTCCCCCATGCTCATGAAGGCTACTGAGCCTAAATCGTTGACTAATGATACATTGAACAGATTGTCTAATGGATGAAGTGAGGAATATAATGCTGAATCAATACCTGCAACAAAATTGGCAACAGGAAGTAAATTCCCGTCAAGAGTATTGGGTAAGATGACACTTACTTCGCCCGCTGCTTCAGCAGCTCCTAGTGCAGTATAACCATATGAGCCAAAACCTGCACCGCCAATAGTGTTGGCCATCGAGGTGATGTGGTCGGCGGTGGCAATTCCCGCTTGAGTGGTATTGAGGTCCTGATTCATCATTCCTCTAGCAAAACCAATTTTGGTCAAATCCATGATTCCATTGAAAGCGCTACCAGTCGCTCCAATGATTTGAGGTCTAAATTGTATATTCAATTGTGTTAATTGTTGATCGCATGAATACAAACTATCGGACGAGCATTGAAAGGAATTGATCACATTGTATGTTAGTTCACCTTTCTCAGCATCATGTTCAAGCAATGTTTTATGTGATGTAATCTGATAGGTATAAGGGCCTTTTCTCTCATATTTAGGAGGTACTTGATTCTCTAATACATTATCTGCATTGGTCAAATTCCATGCATAATAATCACGTGTTGAAGTTGAAGTGGCCCAACTTGTCTCAACCGAATCACAATCACCGTCTTGACCACAGATTGTATCTAGAGGAAAGGTCGCAAACTTGTCATCAATGGCCCCTGCAACAGCTCCAGTGAAGACAATTGGTAGTAAAGTTAGGTTGAGTAGTAAAGCAACTAGGCCGGCTCCAATTAGGAATTTGCTGCGAGCAACTAGTTCCATAAAATGAACATTTCAATTAAGCAATTAAAGGTTGAGCCGGTCAGTGGCCATGATGTGTCCTTGGACTATTTCAACGGTTTGTAATAATCAATAAGTCCAATCAACATGAACCAAAGGCGGTTCGTCGAGCATATCACGATGGACTCTCCATGTAGGCATATGCTTGTCGAGTAATTTGAAAAAGCGTTCATTATGACTTGCCTCTAAAATGTGAATCATCTCATGAACCAAAACATACTCAAGACACTGTGGCGATTTCTTTGCTAATTCGAGATTGAGCCAAATTCTCTTTTGTCCTGAATTACAACTTCCCCATTTCGTACGCATTCTCTTGATACCGTAGTGATTCGCATTCACGCCAATGATTTCTTCCCATTTAGGAATTAATTCTTCTAATTTGTTTCGCATTCGAATGCGAAGCCATTCATGCATGACTTTTTCCCGCTTTTCGCTTGATGAATTCGGTCGAGCGCGCATCACGATACTTGTCTTTTTCTTGATTGAAATCGAAGGAACTTCATTCACTTCTATTAATTTGAAAATGTAACGGATTCCATCGACATAATGACTTTCTCCTGAAATCATTTCTTTTCTAGATTCACGAATGTATGCGGCAAACGATTTCTGTTCACGACAAATTCTCGTTAATCTTGAGACAATAGCGAGCCGTACTGACTCCTCAGACATATCCAAGGGAGCAGATACACGTATTCTGCCATCTGGTGGCATGATACTAATATGGAGGTTCTTGATGTCTTTATTGACAACTTCAACTTGAAGATCACTCACTTCAAGAAGATAGGATTCAGTAGTCACTTTGTTCCCTCGCAATATTCAGGATTACATCTATTTGATCACTGTCATCTGCAAGTACTTTCTTGATAGCGTTTCGAACCATTTGTGTTTTAATTCGGCTATTTTTCCAATCATCTTGTTTTGAAGTCAGTATTGCATTGTCAACCCACAAAGCCAATTCCTCATCTGAACCTAAATTATCATACAATGCAGCTTTAGCGGCAGTATTGATAGAAGTGGGATAAGTTGTATTTAATTGAGGATTTTCAACCATCTTTGCAAGTTCTATCAATTGCTGAAGGTATGCCTCGTAATCTTCAACATCAGTTTTAGATTGTTCAATGAGTTCATTCAAAATGGCTGACATTTTCTCGTAATATGCTGGATTAACGGCCTGTCTATCGACAATCAAACGACGTACGTTACTGCGAATCACTTCAGCAATTAGTTCTCTATTGGCTTTAATTCCTTCAGGAAGCGAATCAAAAGCCGCTTGACCTTCTTTTACAAGCAATTCTACAAGAGATAAATTATCAAAAGAAGAAATGACTTGACTTTCATCGGCTCGAATATAGGAGTCAATCAAATGCCTCATACCACTTTCATACATTTTCATGTCGATATAATCTCCACTTGCAACTTGGATTTCTTCGTAGACTTTTTCGTAATGGCTCACTTCTTTCTTCAAATCAGCCGCAGCAGCCGCATCATATCCTAAAGTGGACAAATCATTTGCCATTTCAGCATAGGTACGAATGAGGGAACGGGTCAATTTGTAAAGTTTGGTTCTCTTCTCTTGATCGAGTTTTACTCCTGCATCATCTGACAAATCAGCCTTACAGAAATATGCCATATATTGAGCAGTTCCATGTGGTTTTTCTACAGGCTCACACAGTGCACGAATCTCTTCCAAAGTATCTTGTAATTTCCTATCTGCCATGTCTATTCTACTCTTGAGCAAGCCTTCGACATCTTCTTTGGCATAACCATCAAAGGCATCTCCAGTGTAATCATTGAAGGCATCTTCAATCGAATTAAACAAATCCTTGTAATCAATGATATATCCATATTCTTTGGAATCATCATCCAAGCGATTAACTCGGCAAATGGCTTGGAATAATCCATGGTTCTGCATACTTTTGTCAATATAGAGATAGGTGGCAGAAGGAGCATCAAAACCTGTTAGGAGTTTATCAACCACAATAAGCAGTTTCATGCGCCCAGGCTCATCAACAAACATTTTCTTGACTTGCAGTTCAAACTCTTCGGCTTTGGTTCTTGCAGTCTCAACTGGCTCATCGAACCAATTGGCAAGCATATCGGTATAGACGTCATACATCATGATGTTCTGAGTTTCACCTTCACAAGATTCTTCACCCTTGATGTTGCTTGAATACGGCTCATATGAGGTCACAATCGCACACTTCTCTCCCAATGCTTCTTTGAAAATCTTGTAATATCGGCAAGCCTCAGGAATACCAGATGCAACCAGCATAGCATTTCCTTTCCCACTGTAAAGTCGTTCTTTCATTTCCATGTCAAAAAGAATATCTTTTGCAATGATTTTCAATCGGTCTTCAGCACTGAATACTTTTTGCAGTGTACCCCAACGTCTTTTCAATCTCGCTTTGGCAACATCATTTAATCCCTCAGTCTTGCGTTCAAACCATTGATCGACTCGTTCAGGCGAAGTCAAAGTTTGGTCTATTTTTCGTGCTTCATAACGCAAGTCAAGTATGACTTTGTCAGCAACCGCTTCATCATACTTGTAGGTGTGAATGTACGGACCAAAAGTTTCCATCGTACTCTTCTTTTCGGATTGCATCAATGGAGTTCCTGTGAATCCAATAATGGTCGCTTCCTTTGAAAGAATTTCCTTCATTGCACGATGCATTCTCCCTGATTGGGTTCGGTGACATTCATCAATAATAACGAACATCTCGCCTTTTGCACTAAAATTTGTCGGGAGTTGCGACTTAATATCTTCAATGAACGCCTCTTCATCTTCCTTATCTGAACTTCCAAACTTGTGAATCAAAGAACACATCAGCCATTCAGCGTTCGAGTTGAGAGTTTCAAAGAGTTCTTGTCCACTATCTGCGCGATTAATATTCTCATTCACACCTTTGAATACCTTCTCGATTTGCTCATCAAGTTCGGTTCTATCGGTTAGAATCAGTACTCTCGCATCTTTGACATTCTCTCGAAGCCACTTTGCCAACCATACCATAATCAGGCTTTTCCCACTACCTTGCGTATGCCAGACAATACCGCCTTCTCTGTTAACTGCAAATTCTTGGGTTGCTTTGGTTCCGAAATATTGGTTGGTTCTACAAGTCTTTTTGACACCGGCATCAAAGACAATGAAATCGTGAATTAATTCCAAGAATCTGTTCTTTTCACACATTTGTGTTACAGAACGGTCAAGAGGATTGACAATATCACTTTCTTCTTTCCATTGGAGGAAAAATCGCTCAGGTGTACCGATGACACCATGACGAAGACCTTCCGTATCGTTACCAGCAAAAACAAGCTGAATGGTTGAGAAAAAGTGTTCGATAAATTCCTTCTTTTGATTGTCAAGGTTCTGTCGAATACCTTCAGAAACGGTCACAGTTGAGCGTTTAAGTTCAATAACCCCCAAGGCAATCCCATTGACATAAATGACAATATCAGGCCTCTTTGTATGAGGCTTACCAACAACGGTTACTTCTTCAGCGACTGCAAAATGATTGTTCTCAGGGTTTTTCCAATCTACTAGTTCAACGGATTGGTTGAGTTCACCAGCATCCAATTTTACCTTCACGCCATATCGAAGTAAATCATACACTGCTCGGTTAGCATCGTAGAGTTTTACCGCACCCCCAACTCCTTTGGTTTTATTCAATTTTGCCAAGACTTTGGTTATGATTGCAGGACTTTTCCCTTGAGAAGTAAGCCATTTGGTGAGGTATTCTTCTTCTACGTTACTATTACCTTCACGGTCTTGCCAATCACCAAGATATTCATATCCAAGATCATTTTCAAAAACCTTGAGAAGTCGCTTTTGTGTTACAATTTCAACCATTCCTACTTTGTTCATGCGCTCGCCTCCCCAAGTGTGCTCGGATCCACCAGACGAATCCGGCCAGTGAGTAATTGCTGCATCATGCCCTGCTTGATTGCTTTGGTCTTCTCAAGGCGCTGTTCAAGGGCGGCGATTTCTGCGTCCATGTCTGATAGAACTTGTCCAATTGCCCTTTGTTCTGGTTTCGCTGGAACTAATACCTTTAATTTCCTGAAATTTGGCAAACTAATGACATATCTTGTTCCACTGCCATCAGATAAGACTGCTGCTTGATCAAGGAATGACTTTGTTTGAAAAGCGTATGCTCTGAAATTTAGATCCCAACCATCATCTATTCTCAGCCTGACAACGTGGTAACTGTAAGTCGCATCAAGGATATCTTCCATTGCTATCGCTGAAACTGCAATGTCATCTCTAACTTCTGATGATGGAGTAAAGAACACGTCTCCTTTGCGAACACAGCATCTTGTTGCTTTGGATGCGGGTGCTGTGACATGATGATTTAATTCATTTGAATAGATAAAACTTCGATTATACACATCAAGATAATTCACTAGACGCACTGGCGTTTCCCCTTCTATGATTTTCTTATCAACACCGGCACCTGTAATTTCTCCGATTTCGTCCAAGGTTTTCAATATCCATTTACCACTAAATCCCGGCAACCGAGTCTTTCCTGTGAGCAGTTCCTGCATTGTGCCTTGTTTGATATCTCGCTTTTTCTCAATAAGAGCCTCTAAGGAAGATACCGAATTGGAGAATGCTGTGATCGCTTCTGCAATGACCTGTTGTTCTCTAATAGAGGGTAAAATAAGAGGACATCGGAAATATTGAACAGTATTTATTCCAGTAAGAGCTGTCTGAATGCAAACGCTTTCAAGAAATCTTCTCGCTGGTTTCGATTGTAAGTAGAAGTATAGATAAGGAGAAAATACCCGCTTTGGGTCGACACTAAATTTACGAGTATGCCAAGCAAATACAGTTCCTTCGCCATTTTTTGAAACGAATACTGTTCTAGCAATCCCCTCTTTTACAAGCGAGGATTCATTGTAAAGTAAATCGTTTTCCTTTAGAGTATATTGATTAATCTCCGATTTGGAGAGATTCACAAGATTGAATTCTTGGCCATCAATACTTTCTATGTCGTAAATATCAGCCACGCCCACGATATTGATTCCCGAACCGTATTCGGTCTTATCTTTGAAAATTCCAGATTGATGATGGATTACAGATTCACTCAGAATTCTAACATCCCAATCATCAGGGATTACACCGACCTCGGTCTGCTTGTAACCGACCGGAATGATTGCTGAAGCGGACGCCATATTTACCACTCAAGACCCATTTTCTTCAGATGTGCCTCGACTTTCTGGCTGTATTCTTCGACTTCGCTTTCCAATTCGGAAAGCGTGGATGCATACCGCTCACCAATCATTTTGACACGACTGCTGAGACCCTGTACGATTCGATTGACTTCATCATCGATTGAGCGCTCTATGGCTGCATACCACTTGTCATCAATCAACAGTGATTTACAATCCTCTTCAGTGAGTTTAGGATATTGTTCTGCAACCTTCTGCATCAAAGCGACGAGCGCTGCTTTACTGTTTTTCTTGGCTGTACCTTCTGCTTCATTGAGTCTGAGCCATTCATACAATGCATCAAGTTCAGCAAAATCACCGTTTTCATCTTCAACTCCAGTCGTCCACGGCTTGGTTCCAAATGCCGACTTCGTGATGGCTTTGACCTGTTTATATTCGGATGAATTCTCTGAAAATGTTTCCATGACAGATTCTTTGAGTTTGAGTACACGTGATTGAACAACGCCTTTGCTCATCTTACCGTTGTTTCCTTTTCCTTCTGAAAGCGCACCTTCATCTCCACCATGCTCTTCTTCGAATTCCTCTTTGGATTGTGTTGCCTGTTCTGAATCGGAATTGACTGCATCCAAATTGGTTTGCTCTTGTGAAAAGTAACGTGCTATGAGGAGTTGTGCAGGAATCACTTGACCGAGATGTTTGACTTGTTTCTTACCGACCTTGATAGTGAATTCAGCATCTTCTCCTTTATCTGCAACACGGACTTGATTGCCCGAACTCCATCCATCACTTACGATAATATAGGTGTCATCTTGCATACTTTCAACCCAATATTCCATGACTTTCTGATATGCATCGAATTTATTGAGTAATTTGTCATCAGCAAACCTCGAAAGAAGGTCTTCTGATAGAGTTACGATCAATTCCTTAGGATTGACATCACTGTTGAGGTTGTACAGCATCGAATGGTGTGCTTTCTTCCAACCATCCAGTGTATTCATCACCGTATTTCGGTATGAAGTGACCTCTTGATTTGCATTAATAAGTCCAGGAATCTGGTTGGCTTCTATTGCCGCATTACTGTATCCTGCACGAGAAGATTGTGTGAATAGTGATGCTTTCAAAGATGGGAATTCATTCCAATACATTTCGAGTGAATCAATGTCAAAATTTGGAATACCACCCCGAAGGTGAGCCCCTAAATCATGAATATCTTCAGGGTCAGTTGAATCGATATAACGTGGGATATTGAGGTTATAATCATTCGATTCTGATTGAATCTCAGCGAGAGGCACACTTCTCGAATACCCTTCTTCCTCGATTTGATTGTTGAAATGGTCCACAATCTTGTGAACATCTTGTTCTCTCAAGCGGTTTTTGTTTCCATCTTTGATGAATCCCTTGCTGGCATTGATGAAGAATACATGCTCTCGCTGGTTTGCTTCTTCTTTGTCCATAACGATGATACATGCTGGAATACCTGTGCCATAGAACAAGTTCGCCGGAAGACCGATTACACCCTTAATGAACCCCTTATCCACCAAGCGTTTACGGATACCCGCTTCTTTATTGCCTCTGAAGAGTACACCGTGGGGAAGAATAATCGCGCCTTTTCCACGACTCTTCAAGGATTTGAGAACATGGAGCAAAAAGGCGTAGTCGCCGTTCTTTGGAGGAGGTACACCATATTCAAATCGCTTGAACTCATCATTTTCAGGATTTAGACCACTGGTCCAACTCTTGTGAGAGAACGGTGGATTGGCAACGGCGAAGTCAAATGTTTTCAGTCCACCATCTGGATTCTTGAAGTTTGGAGCAGTTAAGGTATTGTCATTCCATATTTCGGCAGCAGGACTTTCATGAAGAATCATGTTCATCTTTGACAACGCCCATGTAGCATTATCGTTTTCTTGACCATAAATTGTAATCCCATTCGGCGCTTCAGTAGCAGCCTTGAGCAACAATGAACCTGAACCACAAGTTGGATCGTATACGGTCATATTCTGTGTGACTGATGCATCGATTCCAACTACTTTAGCAAGAATTCTTGAGACTTCGGCAGGTGTGTAAAACTGACCCTTACTCTTTCCGGATTCTATTGAAAACTTTCGCATCAGGTATTCGTATGCATCACCTAAGAGATCGTCGCCGCCAGCCTGATTTGAATGAAAATCGAGGTCTTCAAAAATTCCAATGAGTTTTGACAAAGTATCAACCATCTCTTTGCCGGAACCCAACATTGTTGCATCATCGAAATCGGTTTTGTTAATCACGCCACCCAGTAATTCAGAATTCGCTTCTGAAAGAGCCGCAATCAAAACATTGATTTTTTGGCCAATCTCTTTGTCTCCTTTGAGCAAGACCATGTCGGAGAACGCTGCACCATCTGGTATGATAATGAGCGCATCGGGGTTATTTGCATGTTTATCTGAAATATATTTGATGAACAATAATGTAAGAATGTAATTCTTATATTGTGATGGATCCATTTTCCCACGAAGTGCATCGCAGCTCGCCCAGAGTTTACTATAAAGTTGAGATTTTCTTAGTGCCATTGTCCCACGCCTTTCCACAATGGGTGACTCTTATTAAAAGTTGTAGCGGTAACTAATCATCAAGTTTATTTCGTTTAGTATATGTTACGGTGTGCTCCTGAATATTTTTGAACTGTTAATTATAATCAATAATACAAAAGGTCGTCTTCAATTCCTATCAATTATGCTGAAGGCGCCGTATGTAGTCACTGGAGCAAGTAAGGGATTGGGTAGAGCGATTGCAAGAAATTTGGCTGAATGCGGTCATCCAATTATTGCATTATCAAGTGATGCGGTCTCACTTGGTCTTGCAGGTGCTGAATTTGCATCTATTCAACCTGATTCAATCACTATTACTTGTGACTTAGCAGATAGAGCAGATATTGCTGCAGCTGCTGAACAGATCAAAGCAAAAACAGGATGGATTGCAGGTATTGTTCACAATGCTGGAATTATTTCTCCAATCAAATCAATGGCTGAAGTCGATAGAGCTAATTGGGCTAGAAATATTCAAATCAATTTAGTAGGTGTGCAAGATTTAACAAATCGTTTGATTCCAGTAATGGGTGGTAAACAACAGTCAAGAGTAACCACCATTTCTTCAGGTGCTTCTCTAAGAGCAATTTCAGGATGGTCTGCATATTGTGTGGCTAAGGCAGGTCTTGATATGTGGGCAAAGTGTCTAGCAGAAGAAGGAACTGAGAGTAATATTAGTGCAATTAGTATTGCACCAGGAATTGTTGATACCGATATGCAGAAGACGATCCGTAGTTCAAACGAGAATGATTTTCCCGACCACAAGACATTTGTTGAACTGCATAATGATGGACAATTAGTAGATCCAAAACTAGTCGCTGGAAAACTTGGGCCACTAATTACAGGGCATTCAATGCAGCAATCAGGTATGCGATTTGATGTGCGTGAACTATAAATTTCGTTACTTTGTTAGTGAAGGGTAATAAGCGAGTAGCAAAACAGAAGATTTGAGGGAGCATTATGCCAGGCACCGATAGAGTTGAAATTAGAACACTAAAAGTTGGACGCTTTTGCGTTGTTGAAGATGAGGCATACAAGATTCTAGCAATCTCAACATCAAAGCCAGGTAAGCACGGTTCAGCCAAAGCTCGTCTAGACTTAGTATCCCTTTTCTCATCAAAGAAAATTAACTATTCTGCTACAGTCACTGATAAAATTCATGTTCCTATGATTGAAAAGGGAACTGCAGTAGTCACTCACATCGAAGGCGATGAAGTGCATGCAATGAATATGCGTGACCACTCAATGATGATTTTACCAATGGAGCCTGAACTAAACATTGAAGCTGGTAAGGAAATCATGTGGATGGAAGCACTTGATAGATTCAAGATCATCCGAGACCATTGATACTCAGAGGAATACTTGCTTTCTATGCATAGTAATTTGTGGTCCTAGTCGTTGCTTTCTTATTTCTTGTAAGAATAGTTTACCACTATTATTCCTAGCGTAAGTGATTTCACTTTCACCGATATAGTAATTCCAATGTGTTTGGAATATTTGTGCTCTCTCTTTGGTATTTGCAAAAAGGGATGGGATTGTATGATACATCTGTATCGTTCTCTCCTGACGTCGCAAAAATTTAGCAATAACCTCTGGCATTAATTTTGACAACCATGTGTCTCTCATATGCATTGCAGGTCTACTGATCACATAGCGCGGTTTATCTAATGGGCCTAATATTTCCTCAAGCGCCTTGGTGAATTTTTCAGTCTCTTTTTCATTAGCATGTTCCAAATGGAATCGTAACCATCCACCACCGCGACTTCCTCCTGAGGGCCTAGTGTTTCGATTTATTTCTCTTAAATCTCGTAAAGTATCCACAATTGCCTTTGAAATCTCTAGGACCAATGATTCATCAGTCCATTGTTTTTTATTAATTCCAAATTTGAATCCGCCACTTAATCCTCCACCCATTTTTAATTCAACAGCTGAACTTGATTTGGCATTGAAGGGTTGTCCAATACCCCATAATTGGCGGCACTTTTGTCGATTGACTGCGCGGTTTAACATATCCTCATTGAATAATTCCATTCCTTCATTTATTCCTTCTGGACGAACATCATTGAATGCGGCATGGACATGACCTACTCCTTTCTCAATAGTTCCATCATCACATACACCATACAATTGCTTGTGTTTTTCTTTGAATCGTTCATAATCATCAAAACCTTTGGTAAATTCTTCAGCAAGGCAAATAACATCCCAATTATTAGCAACTTTCTCTTTCCAAAGCGAATCTAATCTTATTGAACGCCCTCGTAATTGGTTGATACTCATACTTGTTGTAACCGTTGTTAAGTCCACTAGAACATTAATTCTTGAAGCATCCCAACCTTCACCCAATAATCCTCTTGTTCCAACCAAACATTTCGTGATGCCTTGCTGGAAAAATTCAGTAATCATTAATGAATAATATCTTGGAATCCAATTTTTCCCTTTACCATGTATTTCATGATATTGTCCATGATAGTGGTCTTCAAATTTAATCTCTAAATCTCTATCCTCTACCCATTTACGGGCGTTTGTGATAAACTTCTCAAACAGATCATCATCCACTAATACAGTACTTCCAGTCATTAATATAGGATCCAAAGTATCAGTTTTTTCATTATCTACTAAACTTCGGAAAACTGCAATTGCACCTCCAGCCTCTTCATCCAAGACCCCTTTAACTAGTGCAGTTGCAGAAGTTTTCTCAAAATCAGTGATAATTACTGCTCTTATTCCATCACCCATTGCTTCAATTTCACAATCCATGATATTGTTCAAAGCTTCAATTTTCGATGCTGAATATGCCATTACTCTTCCTACAGGAGATGCGCAAGGGCGAGAACCTGTTTCAGTAATTTGAACACCTAATAGTCTCAATCGAGAAACAATAGATTCGGCTAAAGCGTGATCTTGAGGATTTTCAGAACGTCTCAATCCATGCCGCACATATCGTTCCAATACAGTTCTAAGCATGCTAATTCTTGTCCATGATTGGTCTTTAGAATCAATTGCAATAGCCGGTACACCTGGTGGCAATTCAACGTTATTTAATTGCAAATATCGTCTTGCCTGATCAGCAAATTTCTCATATGTAGAATGGAACTTATTCCAATCCAGTGCCTTTCCTCCAGGGGCAGTTCGTTCATCAAGAGCTTGCCATATCCATCGGTCAAGGGGCTTGACTCGATTCAACCCTCCATTTGCAACTCTCAATTCTTCAAGAAGTTCATTGAATTCACCATCTACGCCTGAAATATAGGTTAATTCTTTTATTGCAGGGCGAACAAAATAACACAAGTCTTGGTATGGAGCGAGATTTGAATCTCTAACTAATGCAGGTACAGGAACTTCATAATCTACTGGTCCAAAGAATTCCTCATAGCGTCTAGCATCTGCTTCCTTGAATGAATCTACATCCGGTGGTGTTGCAGTTAATCCCAACACAATTGGGTCGTCAAACAATTCCCTTATCTCACTGAGGATTCTACCCCAATGGTGCATCAAATGATGGCACTCATCGAGAATAATTAACCCAATACCTACTTCTTTCAATCTTTCAATATTCTCCATTGAGTTCTTATGTAGGGTTGAAATTGCTCCTTCTTCTCTTGCAATGTTATCTCTAGCAGTCTTTCTATAGGTTGATAGTCGAGTAGAATAGAATTCTGGATTACGCTCTGCCAAATCTTTTTGCCATGCTTCAGCACTTTCAAAATCATCAGCTTCTCCTGCAGAAATTAATTTTTGAGCCCATATGTCTAAGGCCTCCAGATCAATATTTTCTCCACCTTTACTTGGCATTGTTACTGATTGATATGTTAGAGATGTTAGTAAACCCGGATTCTTTGGGTCAGTGCTAATGTAATCTTCTTTACCATTTAGATCAAATAAAGAGGTTCTTGCGGCCCATTGCGCTTGTATTGCAGAGTTTGGTGAGAGAACAAGAGCTGGCTTTTTTACTAAATCAGACCAGACATATAATCCCAAAACAGTTTTTCCAGAACCAGGAGGTGCTACGATGTGGAGTCTTTTGCTACCTCCATTTAATTGTGGAATAATAATAGAAGAAGCGGCAACTTGTGATGGCCGCAATTCCCCTGCGAATTTAATCCCCTCAAAGTTAGGTAATGAATTCATAATAATCATACCATGGTACTTCTTTGCCTAGCCCGTTATTGGCTACAATCATTTTGCATTTTACTGTTGAGGCGTATTGCGATGGTAATTAACAGACAAAACCGAATTTAATTTATTGTTGACCGGCAGTTAATTGATAAGCGGCGTCAATAGTTTAGGCTCATGGCGGATATGGCAACGAGCGAATCAAAAGCAAATAGTTCAACTGGACTTAGTGCAAAAGAATTGATTGGCGCAATGAGCGATGATGATAAAAAGGCACTGAAGGGCTGGTACTTTTTTGATTGGGCTAACCAAGCATATGCTTTGACAGTAATGACTGTTATCGCACCAGCATTGATGGCTAGTTTGTATAACAAAGCTACAGGAACACAATCCGGTGACGCGTTCTATGCTTTTGTCTTGACCTTTTCAATGATATTTGTTGTCGCAACAGCACCTGCTTTGGGAGTTATTGCTGATAGATTCCCTATCAAGAAAAAGTTGCTAAAATGGTATACTATTGTAGGTATTATCTTTACTGCCTTGATGGGTGCTGCTCCCTATTTCGGTTCGCAGGGATATATTTTCTTAGCGATGGTTTTCACTATCGGTACTATAGGTTTCACTGGTGGTAATGTCATCTACTATTCATTCATGCCTTACATGGCAGATAGAAAATGCCAGGATCATGTTTCAACATGGGGATATATGTATGGATTCATGGGTGGCTCAATGCTACTTATTTTCCATCTAATCGTATTATTAGGTAAATTCTGGGATACTAACTTCACACTTGCGGTTATCTTTGTAACCTCTGCACTATGGTGGTTAGGCTTTGGAATGGTGATGTTCAAATGGACTCCTGAGCCAGAGATCGCTTCAAACCATGAATGGGAAGGTTTTGTTAAAACTGCAACGAGTGCTTATGCACAAGTTTTCACTACTTTGAAAGAAATCCGCAAATTCAAAGTGTTAGCATTGTTCTTAGTCGCTTACCTTCTATTCTATGATGGAGTAAATACAATTGCAAGTATGGCCGCTGCATTTGGTGAATCAGTATTACGTCTAGACCCTAGCATGAATATTATGCTGCTCCTCACTGTCAATATTGTTGCAATTCCGATGACCTTTGTTTTCGGTAAACTTGCTGACAAGAAGGGTACAAAATTCGCATTGGTACTGGCACTACTAATCTATTGTGTTGTATCGGTTACTGCGGCTGGTTTCGCCCCTCTAAAATTAGAAGGTGAACAAGATGCAGAACGTTTCGACTTCCAATTCGAATTTGATGAAGCAACAGATACTTACACATTGACAACTCTTCAAAATAGAGGATATGAAGGTTGGATCAATAACGACTCAGCAGGAGATGCTGCATTCAGAGATGCCTTCCAAGAGAATTTCCCAGAAACGGATTACAGTGTGGAGGATTCGGGAAGTAGTACATTGATGAGTGGATTATTAGCGATTCTTGTTATCTTAGGAATACTAGCTATTTTGGGTAGCGGAATAATTTGGATTCAACAACAGGACGAAGGATTTTTGCAGGGATGGAAAGGAATCCTTGTTGCGTTCTTATTCGTAGGTGTCGGAATCTTTGGAGCATCATTAATGGCAGATTCAGCATCAATTGCTGATGCAGAGGAGGTAGATTCGATTACCCAACAGCAAGCGATAGATTTGGTTGCTTCTTTCAATGAAACAAGCGATCACCGTTTCTCAATCATTATGATTGGCGGCAATGAATCGATTGCAGGTGCGTTTGAAGTTGGTGACAGCCATCCGTCAATTGTTGACCAAGGTGGACCAGTTGATGGTTGGGCCTCAACAATGCGAGATAATGTGTGGGCACCATTAGGAATTGGGGTATCTATGCAATGGATTATTTTGGGATTATTCGTTGGTTGTGCAATGGGTTCAGCCGGTGCTCAAGCACGCTCGGTATTCTCTCAACTGACTCCAAAGTCACGTACTTCTGAGTTCTTCGGTTTCTTTGGTTTCCTCGGTAAATCTGCTGCGATGATCGGCACATTCCTGTACGGAATTGCTAGTTCAACATTTGATAGTCGTGTAGCGATTTTGACCATTACAATTGTAATTCTTATTGGAACATATTTGGTTACTAGAATCGATATGGAAGAAGGTATTAGGGTAGCTGAAGAAGAAGATGCAAGAGCATTGGCAGAAGTAGAAAATTCAAATTGAGATAATAATCCTCATTGCTTTTGCTAGCGATAATCAAGTATCTATTGTGATTAATAGACAGCAACCTATTCAAGTGGCCTTGATGTGACAAGGTTGTGCGCAGTGCGCACGTTGGATGTGTTTTCACTGAGTGTACAAAAGTCAGCCTATCGACAACCCGTCACTCCGGAGGGTCTCAAAGCCATTGAAAATGGAACTTTGACTTGGCTTGATGACGAGATGTATAACAATCTTAACACAGGTGTTCTAGAACAGTATCTAGAGGAAAAGAATATCCAAGAATCATTCGCAGTATCCCATTGGAGTACTAGTAAAGTTATGATTGGAATTGCCATAGGGGCGATTTTCTCAGGAGTTACCGCCTATATCGGTCTGAAGTTAGGTCTAGCGATTTCGGCTGCTTGGTACATCGCTTACCTGCTTGGAATGGCAATGCAATGGAGTCCTTCTGAAGTTAATATTGCGACATCCGCTACAACAGGAGCAACACATGCTTCAACCGGTTTTATTTTCACCTTCCCTGCTATTTTCTTATTGGCAACCAAACCCGATTACTTCTTGGCATCTGGGCCACTGATCACTCTTGATGATGGACAAACATTTACTCTCGCCTTCATTGGAATCGTAGCAAGTATGTTTGCTGGTTTCCTTGGAATTATGTATTTCATTATTTTTAGAAGGGTTTGGTTAGTTGAAGATCCTCTACCATTACCTGGGTTTGAAGCGACATTGAAGATGTTAGATATTGCTAGTGACGTCAGTACTGGTGCAGTTGATCATGCAAGAGATTCTCTAAAGACGATTGGAATATGGACTGTTTTGACAATGGTCGGATTATTCATTGTCGAATATCCATTGATTTGGCTGAGCGATAAAAAACTGTCTTTACTAGATTGGTTGGCTGAGACAATCCATATCAAGGGTTATGGTCTAGCTACATTTTATTCACACGGTAAATTACATCAGCCATCAGGAATAAATTCAGATGGTTCTTCTATGAATTATACACATTGGACAGAGGGTACTTACAATCCATTCGCCTACACATATATTGGACTAGCATTAACTCCATCGATGTTCGCAATCGGTTGGTTCATGAAAACAAGAGTTGCATTCTTAGTCAATTTAGGTACAATCGTTGGTTGGTTATTCCTCGTACCTTTGGCGGTTATAATGAATGTGCCAATTTATGATGCAATGACACAAACCAATAGGCCGATTCAAGATTTTGCAACTGACCCTAGCGGTGCTGCATTACAAATGCTGGCCTTCTCGAAGTACATTAGAACAATCGCGATAGGTTCTATCGTTGGTGGTGGAATGTTTGGATTGGCTAAGATGTACAAAACATTCCTTACAATTTTCAAGGATATTGGAGCTGCTTTCAAGGGCGAAGGTAGTCAAGAATACATGCCGGACAAGGGATGGTATGAATGGCCACTAAAACATATTCCAATCTTCATGGCAATTACTTTCATTGCTATGATTATCATTTTCGCAATTGGTGGCTTCTCAATCGCTGCTGCTTTAGTATTCGCAGTAGTCCTTATTTCGACAACATTCTTGCTTGGAGCAATCGCTGTTAGAGTCATGGGTGAAACAGGAATTGAGCCGGTATCTGGAACTTCATTCATTGTCCTCTTAATGTTATTAGGAGTGTTTTTGAATGCTAAAGATTTCCTAAACCTAACCACAGAAAGTGCTGTGCTACTAGGTTTGGTTGGTACTACTGTATTCGGCTCTGCAATCTCAATGTCTGGAACAGTCATCGGAGATTACAAGAATTCATTGTATATTGGAAACCGGCCATATCACATTTCTAAAGGAAATATCATGGGTGTTGTTCCTGGTGCAATAATCGGTGCTGGTGTTGCTATCTTCTTGTCTATTCAACTAGCGGAGGGGAGAATCGATTTGATCGCTCCTCAAGCAAATGCATTTGCTACATTCTCTGTAATATTTGCAGAGGGTCAAGGAGACTTAGGTCTACTCGCTATCGGATTCTTGCTTGGAATGTTCGTAGAATGGTCTACAGGAATGGGTACTTCTTTCGGACTTGGAATGTACCTAGATATTCCACACACGCTACCAATGCTAATTGGTGGTGTTGCTCGTGACCGATGGGAAGACAAGAAACTAACACCTCGTATTGACAAAATAAAAGAAGAATCTGGCACTACTGTTGCTGAAAATCAACGTGCACTAATCTTGCTTGGTACCTTTATGGTTGCAGCAGGTCTGTTGACTGGAGAAGCATTCTTTGGTACTGAATCAAGTATTCTTTCCTTTATTGATTCGCTGTGGATACCAACCGAAGGCAACATGAATGGTACCTTCTTTGGAATTGCAAATTTCGGCGATTCTACTGTTTGGTTTTTCACTCGCATGATCGGATTCATTGGACTTAATATTGGTATTGGATTTACCATTTATTCACTATTCAAGCGTGCAGGTGTCATCGGCGTAAAATCTGGTGATGCAATATTAGAAGCTTGAATTTGAGTGTGATCTGATGGGAAAACAAACGACCCCTATTTGGGTATGGGGTTTGTTAGTTGCAGCGGTAATTGGTGTTTCGAGTGCAGGAGCAATATTACAGCATTTGGAAATTCCTCCATTGCTTAAGGCCTGTTGGAGATTACAAACCACATCAATTCTATTAGCACCACTTGCCTTCTGGCAATGGCGTACTATGGATATTGAATCACGTAAACGAGTCTTTGCTCCTAAAACACAAAAGGTGGTTTGGTTGAGTGGATTAGCTCTTGCATTACACTTTGGAACTTGGGTTCCAAGTTTAGACAAAACTTCCCTTACTCATTCACTATTATTTGTGACAGCCCATCCTTTGGTAATAGTAGTGGGAATGATATTTTTGGCAAAAATAATGACTAATCACAGAAATCCTACTTCATTCGAAATTATTGGTGCGGTTATGGGTGTCATGGGGGCTGGAATTACATTGCTTGACCAAGGTGACGTACAAGGTTCTCATGTCGTAACATTGTGGGGAGATTTCCTTGCATTCTTAGGGGCGATATTTGTAGTCGGATACATCGTTTGTGGTAAAATCTTGAGAACTTGGATGCCGATTTTCATCTATGCCTTCCCAGTAACTCTAATCGCTTCTTTATTACTAATTCCAGCTTCATTAATTCTCGAACCAAGCGCCAGTAAGTTTGGTGTATTTGGTTGGATTAGTATGGATTACTTACCTTGGTTCTTGGTTCTGGCATTTATTGGTGGTCTGCTCGGCCATACCGGTCTCAACACCTGTCTAAGGTACATGTCTCCTCTAACTGTTTCAACCTCAGTCACCCTTGAACCGTTGCTAGGATCTCTAATCGGTTGGTTATTTTTCGATACTGGAGTTCCTGGATTTTGGACTTGGATTGGTGGACCAATACTAATTGTTGGACTACTATTTGTGATATTTGGAACTCCAGAAGAGACCAATACTCTGGCGAAGGATGAAGGACAAGATTCTAGCGCACTAACATGAGGGATCGCTATGACTTCACTTTCAAACAATCAACAACCAGAGGCAGGTTGGTTATTGCTAACCAATGATGATGGCATTGAAGCTATTGGTTTTCGTTTGCTTGTACAAGCATTACACCAAGCGGGACATGCTATCATCGTATTTGCTCCAGCAGAAAATCAAAGCGCTACAGGCATGAGTATCAATCTCAATACATCTATGAAACTACGACAACGTTCAGACCTGATTTCTGAATGGGGGTTGTGCAAAGATGATTCTGCAGCTCCAATTCACTTGTATGAATTGGACGGCAGACCATGTGATACAGTAATCGTTGCATTGGATGGTGGTCTTCAAAGATTAATTCCAGACATCGAACCACGTTTGGTGATATCAGGAGTAAACCTAGGACCTAATCTCTCTCAAGATAGTTTGCACAGTGGTACTATGGGTGCTGCAAGGGAAGCAGGATTGTATGGTATGCCAGCGATTGCGACTTCCTTCGCTTCGTTTGATCAAGAAGGTATTGAGCATGCAATTACTGCTACTGTTGAATTAGTTGAATTAGCACTGAAAATTCTGCCGGTAATTCCTGAGAACCGATGCCGCCCTCATATCGATATTACTGCAACACACATTTCTCGCTGGCCTGAAACCCCTCAACATCCTGCTTGGGAAAGTGATCCAATCTCAGCCCTAAGAACTGCATTTAGACATGGTGAATTAATGCTAAATCTCAATGTTCCTCCACAATGGGATGGCACTTGGGCTACAACTCGCCTTGGATTACGCTGGTATCGTAATGCTGTGATGTTTGATGAGGGTAGTGTGGATGGTGAAATAAGTGGTGAAACAGCAACTTTTAAGATCGCAGGAGCACAAATTTACCACGATCCAATAATGCTAGGAGATTGCGATGCAGTAGCAGCAAATAAAGCCAGTATTTCTTGCATGCCTACCTGGCCACAAACGCATCCCTTGGCCTTAGATGACAAACTTCTAACATGGGCCTTAGATTTCTGTGATGGTGGAACACCCAATTGGCTTGTTAACTAATCTCAAATGCCAATAATTCAATCTGGGGTGTTAGGGTGAAATATAATCTAAATCTTCTTAATTCAACACGAATATTGTTTTTGTTGGGTTTTTTGACTGGTTTTGGTCCGGTTCTAATTTCATTGCTTTCTGGATTAAATCTAGAAGATTCATTATTTGAGTTTGCATATTATAGAATCACAGATGCATTGACGCTAAGAGCGTTCGAAGGTTATTTGATACCATTAGGAATTATTGCCTTCACCATCAAATACAAAATATTTCAAAATGAGAATCTAAGACAAAAAATTAGCAGAGATTTATCTGTAGCAGTAACTCAATTTTTAATCGGCTATTTGCTGGCCTTTTCAGCATTATATCTAATGCTTGATTTTTCCTTTTTCTTTGGCTCCGTAAGAGCAATGCCATTCGTGCTAGGATTTTTTATTACTCTTCTTGTAATCAATATGCTGCTAACCAATACCACGCTTATTGATGCAATCAAGAACTCCATAAAGGAGAAAAAAAGCAACCTCAATAAAACACAAATCTTGGCAATTGTTGAAGTTGGATTATTACTGGCAGCAGGATTGGCATTGGCTTTACCAAATACATGGGATCTGAGTGGTTTTGCTCCTGATCAACCTCAATTAAATCCTGGAGACTGGGGTAATATGGAGGCTCAATATAGTGTCATAGAAACAACAATTCCAGTATTTACTTCCGCACCAGAGTTCCAGTATTGGCCTGCGGATGATGATGGTTCTGACTGGAAAGTACATGTCTTCATTCCTAGTATTACTGATTCGGATTTAGATTCAAAGCAACTGGGCGTCGCTATTTACCTTCATGGCTACAGTGGAGCAGATGTAGAGGTTTACCGAGATACGTTGGAATTACTGGCCTCTAGAGGACTTGTAGCCATATTCCCTCAATACATTAGCGATTTAGATTTGAGTAGTATCGACAAGGACTTCGAATTGATCTATGAGGAGGGTGGTTCAAACCATCCACAACATCAAACTCGCTATGATATGGCTTGGCTGGGAATCACTAGGGCTATATCTGCTCTTAATACAACTGAAGATGGTGAATTAGCAGCCATTTTCCAACAACATACGGGGACCAACACCTCACTCAATTTGGAGAATCTTTGGATTGGCGGTCACAGTATGGGTGGTGGAACTACTTTCTCTATGCTCGATAGGGCGTTGGATCTTGGCTGGGGCTCATCATCCTTGCAAATCTCATTAGAGGCATCATGGGTTCATGCACAACGCGGCAATCCATTGCGGGGAAATATGTCTAAACTTCCTGACCATACGTGGGCCCAACTCACAGAGTATTCTTCTGATTATACAGTCCACCCATGTCAGGCAAGATGGCAACATGAACGCATATCAGAGAGAGACTCCTCACTTCCAATAAATGAATCACAGATACAATATCTTCGGATTGAATCAGATTATCATGGATTTCCTCGGATGATGGCAAGCCACTTTATTCAAGCATCCTTTGTCCATGATAATTTTGCAGATTTGTCCTATTATTCACGAATCGATGCTCAAGCAGCAAGAATTTCAACTCAAGGACAATTATTTACTGCAGATTCTGACTTGCTTTCTTCGGCACAATCATTTCTTAGTGATGAAAATCAGCAAATGAGTAATTTAGGAGATTGGTCTGATGGCCATCCAGTCAATGGTATTAAAATGATACAACAGCCATTGGAAGTGCCAATAGCAGATGGTTCTTATTGTACTGATATACAATG
>JAOMOG010000021.1 GCA_028353405.1 Candidatus Poseidoniaceae archaeon
AATTGATTTGGAGCAATATAAATTGAATATAATGCAAGCCCTGGATATCGCAGAAGGTAAGATGTCTAGCGCCACAAAGCCAGTGCCAGTACTCAATGTCTCAGTCACAGTTGAAGGAGATGATGAAGCGGAAGGTTCCGATTTAGAAGAATGTGTTCTATCGCTAATTCGTCAACTTGACCAGGGTGATGGAGTTGACTTTGAAGCATTACTTAGTAATGCCAATGCTAGAGGGTTTGCACGACCAGATTGCGAAGCGATGTTGGATGATTTATCTGAAAAAGGTATAGTCCATGAGCCTCGATTTGGCTGGTTCAAAATTGTCGAATAAGTGATTGACAATCCAACACATTGAATACCCGCTCGGGTTGTGCCCAATATAGAGGTCATAGTATGGCAGGAATAGATTTCTTCATCCGTCCCGCAACAGGGACAACAAGCGCAGATTGGATTCGAATAGCAAATACTGATATTCGGGTAAAACTTACTCGAAGAATTACCAGAACAATTGTAAGGGGTGGAGAAGGTGATAATCTAAGCGATGAAGGCTCTGAATCTACCGTTTATACAGTTAAAGGGGAGATTAGTAGTGATGAATATAAAAAACTTAACTCAATCTTCAGAACCGGTCAACCATTCATTCACGATCCGTTTGAAGAACGAGACGTGAAGGTTGTTTTCGCAAGTATGGAATACAATAGTGATAGCGAATCATTCTTGTTGGAATTAATTGAAGATATTGTTTGAGGTGGAATGATGAGGATTTTGGATGAAAAGAGAGAAGGTCTCTATGTCATCCGAACTCTTGATGTTTTAATGTCCTCTGGAGTCGGTCTTGAAGCTGCTTTACACACTATCGGTCAAGGTGGTTATGGAATCATCAGTGAAGATTTTTCACAAATAATGAAGCAATTGTCAAGTGGTAAATCACGCGGTCTTGAATATGAACTAAAGAGTATGATGAGTCTTGCTGAATCCGATGGATACCGTAGATTGTTGAATACTCTTTACAACAATGTAACTCAAAATACCGATGTCGTAGATACGTTGAGAAAGCAAGGCTCAAGAATGGAAGAAGAAAGGGCAGAAGAAGTCAAAAAATACATTGAAGAACTCGGGGGAGTTCCTGAAACTTTACTTTCAATCGGAATGATTGGACCAATTATCTTGTCGATCGCAGGACTAATTCCACAATTATTAACTGGAGATATTGCAGCATTTATGTCAATACCTGATCCTGCTCTGATTAGTGGAGTAGTAAATGGTGGATTGGTTCTGACTTTGGTTGGTATGATGTTAATTGGCTTGAAGGCCCACACCAAGGACCCGGGATTGTGATAATATGTTTCTTAGATTCCTAGAAGCTTTCAATGGCGAACCATTATTACTTTATTTGGGTGTTATTGGAATTGCAATTGCAGGTGGTGGAATACCACCTATCATCGAACGTAATCGTAGAAGAAAGATAGAGAATTCTTTGCCTGGACTACTTGAATCTCTGGCGAGTTCAGTTGGAGCCGGACATGGATTGCAAGAGGCTATGATGGAACAATCAAAAAGTGCACCAGGTTTGCTTAGTGAATTGTTAAAGGAAACATTAGAAGAGAGTCATGCATCCGATATTAACTCAGCCCTAACCTCATTTTCTGCAAAAACAAGGTCTTCTCAGGTACAAAGAGTGATGATGTTACTTGAGACTGCAATGGAGCAAGATGCACCATTACAAGGGATTTTAGAGAGTCTAAGTCATGATTACGAGAGACTTAATGATCTAATCAATAGAAGAGAAAATGAATTATTGGGGAGGGGGATTCTAATCATAATGTTCGTTTCAGTCGGCCTTCCTGGACTAATTGCATTTATTGTAGGTCTTTTCGCACCAGCAAGTGCTGGATTCAAACTAGATGATTTCAATGCCACATTTGGAACATTCTTTGCTGCTGCTTCAGCAGTTGGTGTTGGAGTGTCTGGAAGAATGCTAGGTCGCTTGAAGAGCTATCTGTGGTTCATACCATTGTGGATGGCTATCTCAATGGGATTGTATTTAGGTGCGGTTAAGGTAATAGGTGGTGGTTAAAATGTCTGAAAAAATATTAGAGCAATACGGAAGAGTAACGATTTACATGGAAGATAATCATCCATCACCGATTTATCATGTTGAAGGAGCAGTAGAACCAAATCCATATGGAGATTTAGCCATTCTATTGGAAGATGATGCACTTGAAGAGGTAATGTATAATGGAGGCGTTCAATGTGTGAAAGTTGCTCACCGAGATCATGGAATGTGTAGAACCAATATTACTATAGATGATGCGTCTGGTCTCCAAATTGCTAAAAATATTGCCGCTTTTACTAACGTACCACTTGGAGATGGACCTGGATTAGTTCCAATCTTTGATGGAAGATTACCGGACGGTTCTCGTGTAAATGGAACAATACCTCCAGTTACTCCAGATGGACCTACATTGACTATTAGAAAATTTAAGGAAGACCCGCTTACTATCGTTGACTTAGTTCGTTTTGGAACTGTAAACTCAAGGCTTGCTGCAATGATGTGGGTTTGGATTGAGGGACTGGATAGTCGTCCTGCTAACTTCGTAATTGCAGGCGGTACTGGTTCTGGTAAAACTACTACTTTGAATTGCATGGGAATGTTCATCCCATGGTCAAGGCGCTTACTAACAGTGGAAGATACAGCTGAATTACAAGTTTACCACGACCATTGGTTGAGAATGGAGACTAGGAGAGAGAGGCCTGATGGGACTCCAGAAGTCGATATGAATGATTGTTTGAAATCTTCACTACGTATGCGACCTGACAGAATAATCGTGGGTGAAGTGCGTGGTCCGGAATGTGCAACTCTATTGACTGCTATGAACACTGGACACGATGGTTCGTTCGGTTCACTGCACGCCAATACTGCACAGGAAACGGTTACAAGAATGATCAATCCTCCGATGAATGTTCCACCGATCATGCTTTCAGGACTTGATTTAATCATAATCCAAGCGCGTCTTCATGTTAATGGAAAAACAGCTCGTAAGATAACAGAAGTTGCTGAAGTTGCAGGAATGGAGGGCGATAAACCACGTCTCAATATTATTTGGAAGTATAATGCTGCTACTGAACAAATTGAAGAAACAGGAATTCCTAGTAAGTTAAGGGAAACGATTTGTAAAGCAGCAGGAGTTTCCCCTGCAGTATTTGAAAAGCATGTAGAACAAAGACAGGCTATACTCAACGATATGGTTCATAGAGGAATCGATGATATACAAAGGGTATCAACAGTAATTCAAAACTTCTATGCATCTAGATCAGATTGAATAATTAAATTCTTAATCGTTCTAAAATATTGTCAACTCGGTCAATCTTTGCTCTTACATCTGTTAAGTGGTCTGCAGCATTTGCAACAGATTCTGCAAGTTCTTGTTCAGGTTCTAAAGCAACAGCTTCTTGCTTTGGTTTAAACGCATCAGCAAGTGCTTGTAATTCAACAACAATGGCATCAACTTGGTTATCGGAGATAATAATCCCAGGTGCAATACGTGGTATTTCAGTAGGCGAGATAAAACCTAATTCTGAACCTATAATTCCTGCACAAGCAAGTATTCTAGGTCTCAATGTAGAAGTATTTACTTCATAGCCTCTGGATTCAAGGAATCTGATGACAAGTGCTTGCTGAGCTTCAGAAAAAGTCCCTTCACTTGATTCCAAGACGGTTTCAACAAGTTCTTCAAAGGCTACAATATTTCTTTCAATACGATCTAGAGTTCGGCACTCGGCTGCTTGAAGATGAACCGTTCCATGCTGAAGAATACGAAGTACACGGTTCCTTCTTGCTACAGATGGGTCTTGAAGTGCCTGTGCTTCTCCGATATCAACATGTAAATCAAACAAAGCATGAAGTCTTCCAGATATGCTTGGAATTCTCAAGTCAAGTCCTAATGAGCGACCAACTTCTTCAAATGCCATTCTCGCCTTTACTAAATCACCAGGGTGAGCAGCTAAAGTATCAGCTAATTGCCCACGTAATGAATTTCTTGCACTCTCAAATGCCCTTAATGCTTCTCTTTCAGTCCACGAAGTAGGTGTCGAGTGCAGGGCATTCTTTTCGTTTTGGCTTCTGAAATCTAAATCCATTATGGTATTGCGGATAGAATCTCTTACTGCAGGAATATCACATGCAAATCCATGATTGGAAAGGCTGGATATGAACACTTCCAAGTCTTCACTATCACTGGTTGAAGAGATCATGAGGAAATCACGGCCAGCAGCTTCAATTTCAGCATTTCTTGAATTTATTTCTATTAATGCGGCTTCAGTTTCTAGACTGTGCTTGGATTCAGACTCGATAATTTGTGCAGATTGAATCATCGGCGGAACAGAATCTACTTCAATTTCTTGTTGACTTCTCAATGCAATATCAATATCAGCAGAAACTGATGCTAAGGATGGATTCAGTCCTTCTTCTGCTAATTCAGTTCTCAGTTCAGTTTCTTCCTCAAAAGTCCAACCAGTTGGGTGCTCAGAAACAAAATCATCAACGGTATTCTGAATCGCTGTGCTACTGTCTTCTTGTTCTTGAGGTGCTGAATCTTCACTTGGATATGGGATATTTGGGAGATTAATATTGCCACGCGGCCTTCTCAAACTCTTCTTCACTTTACCCCAGCCACCTTGCTGACTTGCAAGAACTCCGGCGATTCTAACTAGCAGTGCCTGCTTATTTCCAGAAAGAGGTAATTCTAACGCTTTACACATTGCATGTAATTGGTCTCTAGTGCGATCGTCCAGTTTCTCAACCAGTAGAACCTTTGGATCATGGTATAAGTGGAGATATAATCGCTGTCTGCGCGCTCTAATCGAGCCAGATTTCTTTATTCCAAAGACTCCTATGATTTCTCCCATTTCTGCATTCATTAGATTATTAATCCCATTTTCGGATAAATCCCATTGGTCCAAAATCAAATGTTGAATTAAGCGGGCACGAAGCGATTCCACCGAACCAGACTTAGGTAGTTGATACGCGATTGCGATCTCCTTCAAACCGTCAAACCTAGCCTGATAAAGTTCAGTCAAGAGAGCCCCTTTGTCAACCATGATATCACCTTCAATTACCTATCCGTCACTTAGAGTATATGTGTCTTCGCTGTAACACGAACTAAGAATTGCTGTTTTTGTAGGTGAAATAGGTTAATCCAACGCTCTTACAGTGGGCATTTTTAAGAATCCATGCGAGGGTTTGAAATGATGAATGCATACAGCCGAATTGGTTGAACATGGGCAATGAGGAACGTGCAGCTAAATCTTCCCTCAAGGAAGCACAACTGTTAGCCTCCGCTATTAATAGTACAATTAAAAGTGATTTCAAAAGAGAATTTAAAATTTTTGAAGCTAATTTGATGGCTCGCGTTGAAAATGCTGAAACCGCAGTATTAGATGCTGCACGTACCAAAGATGCGATTATTGCGGGTATAGTTATACTTAGAAAAAAATTAGATAAAGCCCAAAGGAAGTTTTCTCGTAGTAATAAATCAAACGAGTTAAAGGAAGTTTTACTTGAAATTGCAAAAGACATGTCACGGTTAAAAATCGCTAATGCAAAGGTTGCTGAATCATTGTCTTTTGTTATCAATCCTGTCCACTCGGCTGTTGATTTAATTGAAAAGTTTACACTGGTAATGCAAAAGAAGTCTGCAGTATGGGAATCAGATGCACGTAATTTAGATGCCAATCTATTCGATTTGTCAAATGATAGTTCTCCATCAGAGATGGATGACCTGCAGAATTACATCACAACACAAGGATATGATGTTTTAATCGCAGGCGATGACCGTTCAGCCAAAGGAATCAGAATTGCTAAGGAAAAATTAGGGATTCAATCTTCATCTTCCGAAGAGTCAGAGTGATCAATTCCCAAATCCATCATCGCAGGTTTTGCCTCTGAGAAATCTTCTGGTAATCCGTGATAGTTCTTGGCCAACTCTTCATGTTCGTTGACCATAGCATCTAGCAGTAAATTGAATTCTTTGAGCAATGTAACCATTCCCATATGGCTATCTGCAACTGGACATACTCGCTCTGCTGATGCAGAAACCATACCCATCGGGTCCAGAACTTCAATTTTCATCTCAAGTCGAGGAACTGTATTTTTTACTTTCTTGTTCAAATCGAGAATTGAATCAACTACTTGCTCATCCTTTGCTCTTTTTGCTTCTCTAAGAATAGTTGAGATTTTTCTTTGCTCAACAAAGATTCCAACGATTTGAGACATATTCTTAGGCAATGAATCCCAAATTGCACTTTCCATTCTATGGGCGATGAATGCTCCGGAATCACACCAATTTTGTATTTTGAATGAAGGGAAATCATTTCTTGCAACCATTAAGGTGAATCCATGAAGAGGAGGTGGGACAAATCTTGAGCGCTCAGGATTATCTCTTTGCAACCCTAGAGTATGGCGACGTGCCTTGAATGGTAATGCTTGGTGTTCACCACGATTGACGATGTATCCGTCTAATTCACCTTCCTTTCTCAATTCTTCAAGCCATGGAACTCGTTCATCAGCAAGCAGTAAATTATATTCCTCTAACTTGTCAATACTCTCGGCGAATTCTTCACTCGTCAAAATAACACTATCAAACCGGACTCGTAAAAATTGCCGGCGAAGCAATGGGTGGTCACAGACAATAACAGGTTGACCAATCAAATATTCTGGTTTGTCATCACTAACCAAGACCCATGTAGGTTCTCGGCGAGGTAAAACTCCAACGATGGAAAGACCAGTTGTATCAAAATCTCTCCAGTCAAAGGCGCTCAATGCAATTAAGTCACAATTTCCATCCTTCAAAGTTTCAATAGCAGATTCAACATGGGGGACTTGACGCATTCGCAAATCCATTTCTTTACCCATCTGTTGCATTGTTTGCTCAAGTTGCAATCGGACCCCGTCTCTTCGGGAAGGAGTAGTGAGAACTTCTAATCTCTCGCTGTTTTCCATCCAATCGCCTCGGCTAGAGTAAACCCTAGCATGTCAAGGGCGGAGACAACCGGTTAAGAATACCACCCTTGTAGGATGGCTCGTGGCGAGTAAACATTTGCAGGCAAATGATCGCCTAGAGTTAATGCGTCTAATGGTTGATGCCGAACTTCAATCATTAATCGATGATGAGATTGAAAATGGGGCTGGAGAGGTTGCCAGGTTATGCGGAGAAGTACTTCTTGCAGGCGGTAAACGACTACGACCCTTACTAATTTTATTAGCATACGAAATCGCTGGAGGATTCGATTCAGAAGAGGTAATGCCATTAGCATTAGCATTCGAATTAATTCACACTGCGACTCTTGTACACGATGATATCAACGACCAAGCATCACATCGCCGTGGTGTTGAAACTATCCACTCAAAAAAGGGTTTAGCTAAGGGAATTATTGCAGGAGACTGGTTATTCGTACATGGTTTCGGTCTTGGTGGAAGATATGATGAAAAAATTGTTCGCTTGATGTCAAAATGCTGTGCTGATATTGCAATTTCGGAATTTGAACAGTTAGACCATATTCTAGATTTGAAAACATCACCAGAAGATTATTTGGAAATAGTAAGGGGCAAGACTGCTGGCCCATTTGCATCAGGTTGTGAAGCAGCAGGACTAATCGCAGGACTAAGTGATGTTGATGCCAAAAAACTTGGCCATTTCGGAATGGAGTTAGGAATCGCCTTCCAACTCGTAGATGACCTACTCGATTTGAGAGGCGATTCACAAATGGGCAAACCACGAGGAGCAGATGTATTAGAAGGAAAAATGACATTACCATTAATTCATGCATTGACATTATCACATGGTAATGCAAGGAAACGACTTTCACAGATTATTGAGAACTTCTGCGATGATGATTTTGATGAATTAATGCGATTACTAAATCGTTCCGAGAGTATGCATTATGCAGAGATACTTGTTTCCACTCATATTGAAAGAGCAATTTCATACCTAAATGATTTCTCAGATAGTGATGCAAAACAATTGATGCTTCAAATTACAGATTACGTGATTGAAAGAAATAGGTGATCTTATGGCTATTGAAGTCGAACATAGACAAGTTATCGTCATTGGAGCGGGTCCGGCAGGAAGTGCATGCGCCCAGAAGTTATCTGAATCAGGCGTTGATGTCCTCGTAATAGAAAGAAGAGATATCATTGGTAATCCTGCGCAGTGTGGCGAATGTATCCCTAATTGGGGGGAGGTGGTTGCAACCTTTTCCAATTTAGATGACCATCAATGGCTAAAGACATATTTTGATTTTCCAGATAGATTGAGATTACATCGCCTGGACAATATGCGTGTATTTTTGCCATCTGGGAAATCATATAAATTTGAATTAGATGCATTTTCAGGTCATCGCTTACAATTTGACGGCTTTCTTGGAGAGAAAGCAATTCAAGCAGGTGCGGAGATAAGATGTGGTGAGGCTCTGAAGAAAATACAGCATCAGAGCAAATTAAATCGTGATTTACTGGTTACAGATAAAGGAAGATACTCTTGTGATTATTTGATTGATGCCAGTGGATCACTGGCCCAAGTCGCAAGATTGACAAAAGGTCAAGATGACCTCTATAGACCGAAAGACCAAATCCCAACAATCTATGCTCAAGTCCAGGGAAAAATACCAGATTCCTTTGATGTTTTCATCGGTTCTGTAGCACCTTCAGGATATGCATGGATTATTCCCAAAGGTCCAAACTCAGCAAATGTCGGTTTGGGCGTAAGAGCGGGTAAATTGGATGGAAATCTCAAACAATATTTGCAGAAGTTTTGTGACGATCTTAATTTGGAAATACTTTCTTGGGGAGGTGGATGGATTGCAATGGGTGGACCTGTTGAATGCATGGTCAATGGAAATACATTAGCGGTTGGTGATGCTGCGGGCCTAGTAATGCCCAGTAATGGTGGTGGAATCAGCCAAGCGATAATATCTGGCTGCTTTGCAGCTGAAGCAATTATTGATAATCTTCAAAATGGAACTAACCTATTAGAGTATGAAAATAGAGTGCGAGCATCATTTTCTAGAGCGCTAAATAATTCTCTGCGTTCAAAAAAGATGTCATATGCATTCATGAATGGAGATTTGGTGACTGAGGTGTTGTTGAGAATCTTAGGTCCGATAGGCGGAATAAAACGAGCAATGGAGTGCGATAAACCTCTTTGGTTGATTTGAAATTGCAAAACATATTGTTACTTGGTGATTAGTAATCATATTCGATATTGGATTATATTAGTGCTGATTAAGCGCATGGTTCAAGTCTCATGTAGGCTAGGGAAGGTTATGGCGAGAGCACTGGAGCAAGATGATGAGGCGGTAAGCCCTGTTATTGCCACAGTTCTATTGCTGGCTATTACGGTCATGCTTTCGAGTATGGTTTTCGTAATGATGCAAGGTGCACTGACCACCACTGAGAAATCACCTCCTTTGGCTCAAGTCAGCGTTCGTGGTTTGGATAATGGCTTTCATGTAGTAAAAATCTCAAGTTTAGACCAATCTATTGACCCAGCGAAATTGAAGTATGATATTTATCCAGAGGGTGGACAAGGTGATCCTGTAAGGGGCCACGTTGCTGATTCAGGAGTCTATGGAGTTGTAGGGGCAAATGTTTCATTCCACGATAGAGATGCAGGTTATTCGGTAACAAAAGGAGATTATTTTGTAATTGATTCAACTGAGATCGGTTCAAACCTTGGAACTTGGAGATTCAAATTAATCGATGAATCAGCAGGAATTGTTTTGGTGGATATTGTTTTACCAGCGATTGAGAATTAACCGCCAATATAGGACATTTCAACACGGTCTTTTGTTTGTTCAACAGTTCCTCTCTGTTCACTATAATTGTCAGTCCTACCTTTCCAGATCTCGCTAATTGCATCACCGATTTGCTCTTGGCTAGCATCCATTCTTAGAATAGAACGAATACTATGTCCTTCGCTTGCAAATAAACAAGTGTAAATTGAACCTTCAGCAGATAGTCTTGCTCTACTACAATTACCACAAAATGGATTGGTTACAGATTCAATAAAGCCAACCTCTGCACCATTTTTCATTCTCCAAAGGTTTGCAACCTCACCTGGATAATTAGATTGAACACTTTCCAATTGACCGAATTCTAGTTCAATTATTTTTCTCATTTCATCACCACTTACAACGGAATCATAATTCCATGAGTTGGTAGTTCCAACATCCATAAATTCGATAAAGCGTGGAGTGATAGAGATTTGATTAAAATAGCTAATAATTGGGATTATTTGGCTTTCATTAACGCCTTTTTGAATTACGCAATTGACCTTAACTGGTAGTTCTATTTGCCTACAGAAATCAATCCCTTGCAAGATTTCATCAACCGAATTTGTAGTGTCGGAAAGTGATTGAAACACCTCATTTTCTAATGCATCAAGACTCACTGTAACTCTACTTAAACCAGCCTTTTTGAGTTGAAGGGCATACTTTTCAAGTAAGATTCCATTTGTTGTTATCGCGATATCTATTTGACTATCCAATGCTCTGATTTGGCGAACTAGTTCAATGACATTCCTGCGCATTAATGGCTCTCCACCCGTCAATCTAATTTTCTCAATCCCCAATGGTAATAGTGAACTGACGATTGTAGTTATTTCTTCATAGGTTAGGATTTTTTCCTTTGCTAGAAACTGATAATCATTTCCAAAATGCTCTCTTGGCATACAATATGTACACCTGAAGTTACAACGATCTGTGACTGATATTCTCAAATCACGAAGAGGCCGACCTCTAGAATCGTTCAACCTCATAGGTATTGCTGAGTGTGTCTGCTTTTTGAATATGCGTTCCATAATTTGATGACACCTAGCCGCGTCGCTGACAATATGGCCAAACGCTGGGTTTCCAAATGGAATGGCTCAGTTGATACTGCACCGGTAAATGATATCGAATATTTGTCAGTTAATGGATTGGCAAAGGGTGGTGATTTGCAGTGGGGTTTACCTCCTTCAAAATCCCATCTAATTAGATTATTAGCACTTAGTGCCCAAAGTAATCAAGTAATTACTTTGAAAAATGTAAATAATGCTGGTGAAGATTCACGTAGCATGAGAAGATGTCTTCAACAACTTGGAGTCAAGATTGAAGACATGGCAAATGGTCAAGTTTTGTCTAAGCCAGGTCTGGCGGAAGTTGCATTTCACCCCGATTCAGTAGATTGGCGAGTTCATGGGGTTGGTAGTGATGGATTTTCTAAGCCAGCTAGTGTATTACATGCCGGTAATTCTGGAACTGCATTTAGGATTTTAACTGCTATTTCTTCTAATATCGGACAAAGCGTGGCCATAGATGGAGACCGCTCGTTACGGCTTCGTAACTTTTCAACTCTTATTGGAACATTGGAAAGTTCGGGAGTAACAGTTTCAAGAGGGCATGGTGAAGATGCATTACCGTTAATTGTCTGTGGACCGATTGATTGTTCACAGCAATTAGATCTTGATTTATCAACCTCAAGTCAGCCATATTCGGCATGGATGTTGTCCTCCTCAAGGTTCAGCGGTAGTAAAAAGTTGAATCTCAAAGGGCAAGCAGTGTCGCGGAAACATAGTGATTTGACATTTCGTTTATGTGTAGAGAGTGGTGCAGATTTCTCTGATGAAACTCTACGTCCTTGGGTTCCACATTTTGCAGATACAGAAGTATTGGTTCCAAGAGACGCATCGATGGTTAGTTTTGCAATGCTCGCTACAAAAGTCCTTCAAACTAAGACTATTATTACTGGTTTACCTCATACTGAAGATGCACTTGGAAATGAGATATTACAGCAATACTGCAGTGAATTGGGCTTTACATGGAATGAAACAAATTCGAATCTTGAAATTACTCTAAGCAATAAATCGGGTGAGAATAATGAAATTAATCTTCGAGATGCAAATGACTTGCTTCCACCTCTTGCAGCTTTGATGGCAATATCTTCAGGTGGTAGAATCATTGGTGCTGCTCATGCAGCGCATAAGGAGAGTAATCGCTTAACAAAGACACATCAATTACTCCTTCAATTTGGTATTGAAAGTACTGTTTTACAAGATGGAATCGAGGTCGCCGGTGGACAACAGATAATTTCTCCAAGCAATATTGTACCAACATTTGGTGATCATCGACTTCAGATGACTGCGGTCATCCTCGCTTGTGCTTGCTCAGCAAAGGTATCTGGTCCTAATCTACACAAAATTGCAGATGAAGATTTGTTATTGCGACTAATCGAATACGGAATTAACATTGAAGAGAAATTATTCAAAAACAAATAGAGCAACTCCAAACTTGACATTCATACACATGTGTTTGTGATTTGGGCCTGTGATTAGTCAGAGTCATTGACTCATCCAGAAATTAGTTGTGTGACCAATAGGTCCACCTATTGATTTCCGCGCGATATAGTGGAGATTTTCCTCCTGTTCGGTCGTTATGTCACCGTTCATGATTGTCAATTGAATACGACACCCCTCACTGCAGATGTCGGCTCCATTTTCGCTGAATGTGATAATTTCATCAGCATTCCATACGCCGTCTTCAACTGATTCTGTGATGAGGCAATCACCTGGTGAATTGGAGGCGAGCCTACATTCGTATGTGGGACTGTTATCATCATCAACGTCGCCGACGATGATGCGGAACCTGTAATGTTCTCCGCCATCCTGTGCCGCCGTACCATCATTGAATTTAATTGGAGATGTGCTATTAATTAGTTCTAATTCCACAATCATATCATCCACCCCCTCAGTTCCTGTACCAAGACGGTCGATGTCAAATGTACCCTCATGCATCCCACCAAATGGCGTCAGATCGCTTATACAACCAACAAAAACCATTGACGCCATCAAAAGTGCAATCATAAAATTCTTCATAACCATATATTGCCGTAGAAACACTCCGAATTAATCTTTCCTATCCAAGCAAAGGGTCTCCTTGTTAACGACGTCGTATGGGTAGCGTTCAACACGACCCACTGCTAACCCATGTGAACGGAATGATTGTGTACAAGGGTGTTTAGGATATACCCACATAAACAAAGCATTTTTACTTGTATCTTACTAAATATTGCACCATTCAGGTGGGCTGAAATTGACATCGTTCCAATAATTTTCATTTTCTCCATCTTTATCACTCGACATAACCATACATTCGTCTCCTGATACAGTTCCATCATCGGCCTCTGCATAAGGGGCGACAAACAAAAATTCCTCTGAAATTTGATATTTGTAAAGATACTCGTATCCTCTGTCATCGGACCATTCTAGAAATAAATCATTTCCATCAACTCTCCATCCAATGATCGAAAAATCTGAAGAAGTTGTATGAACAACATCTCCATCTGATTGGAATTCTATCGTGTCATAAGGACTATACCATTCTCCTACAATATCTGCATTTGAGTAATTAGACATTACCCCGAGAACTCCAACTAATACAAGCGCCAAAACTACGGTCCCTGCATAGATGCCCTTCGCAACATTCGATTCTGAAAAACGGTCCATTCTAAACCACCTAATTTCCTCTTTGACACCAATTAAAGCGCTTCCTACTGCTATGAAAAATATCGTTGTGAAGTATGAAAGGAAACCTAAAAAGAAGGTGATATTTGTACCAGTAAGGGCTAGTACAAAGTCTAAAATTCCAACTCCAATTAAGACATAGCCGAGAAATACCACATACTCTTCAGTACCTGTAAATTGTGATTCCGAAGAAGCGAATTCATGTTGAGGTGTAGGATATTCAGGAGATCCTAATTCGGTTATTTCTTGTTGAACAATTTCATCATCGTGCCCAATTGCGCCATTTTGTATGGCTTCTAATTGTTTTTCAGTAGGAACCCATTCGCCTTCAACCATTTGCCAAAATCCATCTTCACTGATTTCACTCATGACACTCAATCTGAAATCGCTTATTTCAACTTGTTGCGCATTATATTCACAAGGGTCCCCCTTATGCTCGTATACGTGTACATGGGTACCGTCGTAAAGGACGTCGTTTCTAAGGGGCCCCCTTGTACACAATTAGCCTTTTGACAAGGGTGTTTAGCATAACCCATCGTTATCAGCGGAATCATCCATGAACAATCTTGAAGGTTAGCCAATGGACCCTCAAATTATGCGACCGGTTCACTTCGTGTTAATGCTGGTTCTGCTCACGTCCCTTTCGGGCTGTTTGGGCGACGGAGGCTCCTCCGATGAGATGCCCGGCACCTATGTCGTTGAATCCAAGCTGACTCTCGTCGAGGTAGAGGCCAAATCCGATTACTATCAGGACGGCGAGACCGTGTCGTGGTCGGTTGAATCTGGTCCTTTGAACGACGCCATCGAGGGTGCTGGCGGAAACGTGGTCGGATTGTTGTTCTCCTTGAGTTATGGCGAGGACGAATCTTCGGGCGGTCCAGTGTGCACCGGAGGTGAGGCCAACCAACCCGACACGATCGCCGGCTCCGTAACCAAGGGCGAGTGGGTTCTTTCGGACTCCGGTGAAAACCCGGGTTCACATGACGTGAACCTCACGTGGCACAACCAGTCACTGCTCTCGGGTGTGATTGAAGGCGTGACCAAGAGCGAAATTAAGGCACAATTGGCCTTCGGTGAAGAAGCCCTTGGAAGATATGATTTGAACCTCACCGTCGATGCAGAGGCCTTCAACGGGGTGCTGTGTTCAAACAACGACGCCGGGGAAGAAGTCGCTACCGTGGTCAGCTTGCTGGTGCTGGACTTCACCATTCTCAACGAGGACGGAGAGGAGGCATCGGTGTTGGCGGTTGGCGATGATTCGTTGCCACTGTTCATGTTCGCAGCCTGGATTTTCCCAGTGGTGTTCCTCGTTGTGTACGTTTCGACCCAACAACGAGATCGCTTCCATCTCGGGCTTGACCTTGGTGAACCGGAAACCGAGGTCGTTGAGAGTGAGTCCACCTCGGATGGCGAAACGCTTGTCGACAGCTATCGAGCCCGTGTCATCACCCTATCTGCGCTCTACGTCGCACAAGGCGTACCGTGGGGTTTCATCACCGTCACGATGGTAACATTCCTCGCTGCTGATGGAGCGGACGCCGGCGATCTTGCGTACTTGCTAACACTCGGCACGCTGCCGTGGTCGTTCAAGTTCCTCTGGGGGCCAATCATTGACCGCTTCCAGATTCCTGAGTTTGGACGCCGTCGGCCCTGGATCCTCATTGCTCAGACCGGCATGGTGGTGCTGCTCGTCACCATGCTCTTTGTGCCCGACTTGACCAACAACATCTCCCTGCTCGGCGCGCTGTTCTTCGTGTACAATGTGTTCACAGCGCTCCAAGACGTGTCGACCGACGCCTTGGCGGTTGACGTGCTACAATCCCACGAATTCGAGCGAGTCAACAGCTACATGTTCACGGCCAAGTCGCTGGGTGGTATCATCGGTGGAGCAGGTCTTGGGACCATCATCGGCATCGTGGGCATCAGAGGGGCCTTCCTCATCCAAATTCCCATTCTCGTCATCATCATGATGGTACCTTTCTTCATGCGCGAGCGACCCGGCGAGAAGCGCTTCCCTTGGGATGAAGGCGACACTGCTGAGGTGGAAGAGGTTGCTGAGGAATTGACTAACAACATGCGAGACTTCGCTGTCATTTTTGGAAACATCAAGACCGCCTTTTCGGTTCGTTCAGCTCAACTCGGCATTGCGGTCAGCCTCATGATTTCCCTTGCGTTCATTCTCATTCCCATTCTCCCACTGCTCTTCCTCCAAGAGTTGGGATGGAGCCAAGAAGAATTCAACGCCACGAAGGGCGGTATCATCCTCGTGGTCACCATGCTCGGGGCCATGGCTGGTGGCGAACTTGGTCGCCGGTTTGGTGGAAAGTCCATGCTGATGTACGCGGCGGTCTGTGCTTCGTTGACCACGCTGGCGTGGGGCATGTTTGACAACCTTTGGAGCGAGGGGTGGTTCATGATGCTCGTGTGGCTCATCCATACCTTCCTCTGGTCTATCGTGTCCATCTGCGCCTATTCACTCATGATGCGGGTGACTTGGGCGGAAGTTGGAGGAACCCAATTCACCGGCTATATGGCAATGATGAACCTCTCTGCCATCATGGGCTACCAGTTGGCGCCTGTCTTCGCCGAACGCTACAACTATCAAACAATCTTCTACATCGCTGCCGTACTCGAGACGTTCGTGGTGCTTGCAGTGCTGTTCATTGACCCTGAAGAGACGGATCGAACACTCAAAACTGCTGTGTGAGCGCTTGTCCGTGCGGATTTTATTCCGGACGCCATGTCGTCCGGAAAAACTCGTTGCAACCCTTTGTACACCCTTGCGTGAGATGCCTTTCGCTACCCATGTGTATGGGGTATTGCTAGAGATTCTGCGTTAAAATAGTGTAATAAAAAATAATACGAAAAAGATTATTATTGCCACAAGTATCTTGTTTCTCCAGATTCGAACCTCAATATTGGAGTTTCTACTATTTTCTTCCTCAATATTAACGTATTTGTGAAAACGCATTTTTCCATAATCATTGTTTGATTTTCCTTTGGAAAGGGTCAGTAGTTTGTACATACCCACAATTCCAAAAATTACAGTAAACAAGAGAAATAATGCTATCATTCCGGCGGCACCAAGCCCGGTACCATTTTCCATAGTGTCATAAAATAAAAACAGGGACACTAATGCAAGTCCAAGATATAACGCAGCAAAAGTGGAACGACCGTCACTATCCGTCATGGTATTGACATATTCCAAGCAATGATAAAGGTATATCCGGCTACTGATTTCTCATCAACCATGCCTACCAAAATGATGGTCTAAGGAATTTAACGGAAGCCGTAGTGCAGTTGGTCTTCCGTGAACACACGCCCACGGGTTTGGAATACGTCTCATATCCTCGAGAAGTCTACGCATTTCTGCGATTGTCAATTTATCATTAGCCTTTACTGCACCTCGACAAGCATTGAGGAATGCGAGGTGGTCTTTCCTTGCATCAACAGTTTCCAAAGGAGCGCCATCTTCCGCAGTGTCTTGTAGTAAGTCTAGCAAAAATGGAACGACATCATCTCCCTGTAGAAGATTTGGTGCAGAATTTAATAGCCATCCATCAGAATCTTCACTCAAATCAAATCCAACTTCCTTCAGTTTTTGATGTGATGCACTTATTCTAGCATTTTGTCTCGGGTCCAATTCCAGTTTCAAAGGGACTAATCGTTTCTGAGGTAGCCATAACGACTCATCATTGCGTAATCGTTCATATCTGACTCTCTCATGCAGTGCATGTTGATCTATCAATAGTAACTCTTCTTCCGCTTGTACAAGGATATAGGAATCAGCAAACTGCGCCAAAGGTTCCATCTTAGGTAGTTCATTTATTATGCCTTCAAGCGGTGTTTCTTTGCTCGGAGAATGTGTTTGACCAGCACCTGCATGGCGGTGTAATTCTCTTTCAGCAGGAGAAAGCGCAGGTGCTATGGGACTCTCATCCATTCCTGGAAGCATTTCTTGGCTGGCCATTGAAGTTGAAATAGGTCGTTGTTTTTCCTGTTTACTGATTTCATCTGCAACCTTGCCAACTAGATTCAATTGAGCTCCAGCAGCGATTGCCCAAGAAGGAACTGAAGTTCCAGGCTCACCTTCCTCTATAGAGTCACTTATTACGGATGGTATGGCATTTGTTCCCGCCGCTTTTAGAATTGGGTCTTGAGGCGTATCATTGTGCAACTTTGGCTTCAAGCCACCAGCTTTCAGCAATTCTTCAACAGGTTGAACTGCAGAATTATGTGCTAATCCTTGTAATTCAGATATTCCACCAGCAGCATCAGGTTGTGTTGGAACTGATTCGAGGGTATGGGCAATGGCTCTTTCCAATCTTTCTAGAACTCTCCAAGAATGCCTTAATCGAACTTCTCTCTTGGTTGGATGGACATTTACATCGACTTCATTGGCCGGTATGATGAGGCTTAGTACTGCGATTGGATGGCGTCCTTGCATTAGTCGTGTCTTGTATCCTCTGCGAATTGCCTGCAAAAATGGACCAGCAGAAACCGGCCTATCGTTGATCAATATGTGGACATCATCGCCTTTGCCTCTAGTTGTATCGGGAGTACTTATCCACCCGCTCCATGATTCTTCACCAGGAGCATCATCATCTATTGCTGGGCTTGATAATTCGAGCATTGCAGAAGCCTGACCTCCGAGGAGATCATACAATCGATCGTTCATCGTTTCACTAGCGGGTACATCAAGCATAACTTTCTCATCAATTAGCAGTTTAAATCCTACATCCATATGGGCCATTGCATGAGAAACTACAACATCGACGATTCGTGAGTTCTCAGTAGCAGCTCGGCGTTGGAATGCAAGACGTGCAGGTGTGTTGTGGAATAAGTGGGCAACTTCTATTCTTGTTCCATGAGCCATACCTTCCGGCTCAACAGACTCTTTGTCGCCATCCTTCATCGATATGCTTCTGCCCTCACAGTTTTCAGGACGGCTTGCAATTTTGAGATGCGAAACCATACCAATACTGGCTAAAGCCTCACCTCTAAATCCAAGAGTATGGATTGCAGATAAGTCTTCTAACTTGCGTAATTTTGATGTTGCATGTCTATCAAGAGCAAGCGGTAGGTCTGCCTCATCAATCCCAGAACCATCGTCCTCGATACATATCAAGTCAAAACCACCTCTTTCAACGGTGATTACAATGCGAGAACTTCCAGCATCCAAACTGTTCTCTAACAATTCCTTTACCACTTGAGCAGGCCTTTCAACGACTTCACCTGCTGCGATATGACCAATTGTTTTGTCATCAAGTTGAATGATTCTATTTGCTTGACTCAATTTATTCACCACCAAGCATTTTCTTCAACCTGTAAAGCGCATCTTGTGCTTGTCTTGGACTCAAATCATCGGCTTTTATTGTTGACAAATAATCCAATACAGCCTGCTGCCCTGGTTCTAAGGATATTTGCTGAATTTCAACAGTTTGGCTAGAAGAAGAACGCCCCATTGCTGCAGCAGCAAAATAGCCCATGAGGCTCGCTTGACCACTATCTCTTGAAGCCGGAGCACCGGTTTCACCTGCTTTTGCTCCCTTGGCCTGACTTTCTAGGAAGGCAAGTAGATCGCTGGCTCTCTCAACAACTTCTCTTGGCAAACCTGCCAATGCAGCAACTTGTACTCCATATGAGTCATCACAAGGGCCGTCAGCAACAGTATGTAAGAATTTTAATTCACCATCAGATTGAGCAACTTGAACATGGACATTAATCAATCCCTTGACCTCTTCTTCCAATCCAATCAATTGGTGATAATGGGTTGCAAATAGCGTTCTAGAGCCGATTCTATTACAGATATCTTCTGTTACAGACCAAGCAATAGATAGCCCATCAAAGGTAGAAGTACCTCTGCCAATTTCGTCTAATAGTACCAATGAGCGTGAAGTAGCCCTGCGTAAAATGTGCGCGACCTCAATCATCTCCATCATGAATGTTGAACGCCCTCTTCGTAAGTCATCACTTGCCCCAACTCTTGTGAAAATACGGTCAACTAAACCTAGTCTTGCCTTTTTACATGGGACGAATGAACCGGATTGTGCCAATATGGAAAGTAAGGCAGTTGTGCGCAAGTAGGTTGACTTTCCACCCATATTTGGTCCAGTGATCAACAAAAATCTTCGTTTTGCATCTAGGTGGATGTCATTTGGAACAAATCCGCTCTGTGTTTCCAATACCGGATGCCTTGCACCTTCAGCCTTTAGATGGTCTTTATCAGTCATTTCTGGGCGTGACCAAGCACGAGACCTTGCAACATCCGCAAAGCATTGTAGTACGTCGATTGAAGCAACTCTTGCAGCAATATTAGCTAATGTTACGACATGTGTTCGACATCTTTCTCTCAGAGTTGTAAACATTCGATATTCTAATTCCTTTACTCTTCCACTTGCGGTTAACAATAGATCATCCCGACGTGCTAGTTCATCGGTAACATAGCGAGAACCATTGGTCAATTGTTGTTTTCTTCTCCAATGTTCAGGGGCTTTGTCTTCATGTTTTTTTGTGATTTCAATAAACCAACCGATTTGCCGATTCATTCTAATTTTCAAACTAGGGATTTCTAATTCATTTCTCAGACTTGCTTCCAAATCTTTGAACCATGAGTGCCCACTCTCGGCTGTTTCCCTTAGTTCATCAATATCGTCATCAATTCCGCTTCTAATCAGTCCTCCATCCTTCAATCCCAAAGGTGGCTCATCTACTAAGGTGCGACGTATCTCCTCACCCAAATCACTTAGCGAATCTAAATCCTGAGAGAGATGTGATAACAGTTGATTATCCACTTCCTTACACAGATTGATTACCGCTGGCATCCTTTCTAATGCGATTGCAGTAGCCAATAAATCTCTTCCATTTGAGCGATTATAGGCTAATTGAGTCGCAAGCCTTTCCATATCTCGTAGCCCTTTCAGAGCCTCTCTCAGCGCATCAAGTCTTCTAGATGAGCGAGTTAATGCAGCGACTGCATCATGCCTCGCAGAAATAGCATCAATATCGGCAAGAGGGCGCAATATCCATGTTTTCAACAAGCGACGGCCCATTGCAGTACGACACCGATTAAGGCTAGAAAGTAAACTCCCCTCATATTCTCCAGTTAAGGTTGAAGTTAATTCTAAATTTCTTAGAGTAGTTTGATCTAGTACTAAATGGCCTTCTTCCTCAATGATTTCAACATCTCTAAGCGGAACATCATCAGTAATATGCATTGTTGAAAGATAATCGGCGGCCAATCCAGCAGCGGCTATTGCCAAAGGAGCATCATCTAAATCTAGATGGCCAAGATCTGCAACCTTCAGAACCTTTGTCAAACGTTGCCTTCTTTTCGCCTCACTGGCTTTATGCTGACTTATTGTAACTCCATCCAAATGCGAGAACATAGCGCAGAGTGTATTGTCCTCAGCGTCGGCTGGAGAGATGACAATCTCACTTGGATTCCATCGAAGAACTTCATCCAATGCCTTTGCGAATCGATCTGCCCCATGGCAAGTGCTTGCCCAGGCCTGCCCAGTTGAAGCATCAACAACTCCCATTCCAAGGCTGTCACTCGCAAGGCAAATTGCGATCAGTAGAGATCTTTCATCAGTTCCTAGCAACGATTCCTCATACAAGCTGCCAGGGGTGTAGATTCTGCTAACCGTTCTTTCGAGAATCTTAGCACCTTCTCTCAATTCATCTTCTTGCTCAGCAACACAGACTTTGTGTCCGGCTTTTAGCATGCCCCGAATATTTTCTTCCAAGGCATGCCAAGGGAATCCAGCCATACGGGTTGGTTTAGCGGCCTTTTTATCCCTCGCGGTTAGAGTAAGGCCAAGAACTTCGGAAGCAATTTCCGCATCATCGTGGAATAACTCGTAAAAATCGCCCATTCTAAAGAATAAAATTGAATCCGGGTGTGATGATTTGATTTCATCAAACTGGTCCATCATCCCTCTTTTTGTCATGCTAAAACCCCGTCAATGCTCACGCCGGATGTAGTGGTCAATGACGATAGCACATGAAGATTCTCGCTCCACCTTCCTCCGTAGGAGGAATAAACCAGTGAATTAACAAAATAGTTCTGGCAAATAAAAGTGCCATTAAAATCAAAGAATCGCTTCAATATTTACGATATCGTTCTAATACAGTCCAGCCCATTACAAGTAAAACAACACTGAAAAAGGTCAGGAATGCAAAGTTCAAGAAACCTCTCCCATCCTCTATAGAACCTTGTACGGTTGTGTCTAATGTCATCATTTCAAATGCCCCATTAGCATCCATTCCATGCATAAATATCATTCCACTTTCATATTCAGAGATTTCAATTTCTAGTGGTATTGGTTTTGCTAATTCCTCAATCTCGATTATTCCATTGTAAAAAGTCGCAATAGAGGTTGTCCCCTGATTTCCAATAAACCAAGTTTTTCCCTGTGAATCAGTTACTGCAGATTGAGAGGAGATCTCTATTTCATTGATTGAGCCATCATCTACAACTTGATATGCTCCTGTATTTGCAGCGATTATTACTTGTGAATTGCCAGTGGAGAATACGTTGTGTATTTGTCCTTCATCACCCATTGAAAACGATGTCAAAACAGGTGCTATAGAGAGGTTCCCTTGCCATTCAATTATTCCGATTGCAGAGCGAACACTTGGGCTTGCAGGGCTGTCTCCAGAACTTTGAGTATTTGTGATTGTTCCAGTTGCAACCCATTTTTCCTGGGATAAGTGAACTATGTTATTCCAATTAACTAAATTTGAATTTGATAATGGCGGTGATGCGACATAATATGATAGTGCTCTAATCGATGAACTGCCATCACTTTCTTGAGTGACAATCATGGCAGATTCCGGTCCTTCATTCTCTTGGTAATCATCGATCCAAAATTCATCACTAGTGTTGATATTAATGGATGCTATTATTGGTTCACCAAGGGTTATTTCAATCAGTTGAGTGCTGGCAATTGATAATATTGCTCGATTCTCGTCCATTTCATTAATGAAGCGAATTTCATCGCCTTTGTCAAATCCCGATGGTTGATATATCATCTCTACAGTGTCAGTATTAGTTTGACTGAAGAGATAATGTCCTTCACTTGGTTTGTGCATATGTGTTAATTGGCTTGCAATATCCGCGCCATTATCAAAATAAACTATGTCAAGGACTCTAGAACCGTCATGGAGGGCTTCACCAGCCCCCAAATCAACGCCAGCCAAAGTACTGGTTCCTTCAATAGCGACTCCACCCAAGATGGCGAATAGGAAAAAAATGCCAATTGCGAGCCATTGATGCTCACTTTCTTCTTCTAGCAACTTACGCCAGCGTCCTGCCATAGTTGATTGGCAGTGTTGGGGGGCAAAAGAAGGCTTTCATCAAAGTGCTAGATTGAGCGTTATTTTGCAAGTTTCCTACCTCATGCGGATAAGGCTTCAATCAAAGCAATGATAAAGGGACCATTGGTCGCAAGGTTACTTAGAGGTTTACATATGGCACGAAAACCAGCATCCATGTATCGTCAACTCAAGGGTCCAGCATATACTCGTCGCAAGTATATTGGCGGTGTCCCAAATAATCGTATTATGCAATTCCACGTTGGAAATCGTAGAGCTGCAGAAGTCGGTGAGTTCAAAGTAGTCATTGAACTTCGTTCCGATAACAATGTACAAATCCGTCACATTGCTCTTGAAGCAGGCCGTGTTATTGCAAACTCTACCATCCGTAAGGTAACTGGAATGGACGGATATTCGCTTCGTGTTCACACCTTCCCTCATCATGTTCTACGAGAGAATAAGCAAGCAACTGGTGCAGGTGCTGACCGTGTTTCTCAAGGAATGCGTTGCGCATTCGGAAAGAACGTTGGAACTGCAGCACGTGTAAAGCGTGGTCAGAGAATAATGTCAATTCAAACAAACCCTGAGCATTACCTATTAGCACGAGATTCATTGCGCAAGGCTAGCATGAAAATGCCAACACCTTGTACAATTCGCCTTATTTCAGGTCACGAACACCTTAAGGGTCTAATTTGAATGAAGATGAAGGGATTCGCTCCCTCATCAAGCATCACACCTTGTTGTCTTGGCGCGGATACCAAATACCGATGGCCAATACGAATGAACGAAGGGAGGTGAGAATGTGCGAGTAGCAGTTTTGAAAGAGGACAGTTGTCAACCTAAGAAATGTAATGATGAATGCTATGTATACTGCCCACCGGTTAGGAACGGCCAGGAATGTATCATTTTAGATGACCATTCAGGCAAACCCATGATTTCCGAGAGTTTGTGCATTGGATGTGGTATATGCATCAATAAATGCCCGCATGATGCCTTGATCATCGAGAATTTACCTAGTGAATTGGAACAGGATATGATTCATAGATATTCAATGAATGGATTTCGTTTGTTTAGACTCCCTACACCGAGTAAGGAAAGTGTGGTAGGTATTCTTGGACCCAATGGAATGGGCAAGTCTACTGCAATTAATGCACTCTCTGGAAGAATTGTACCAAATTTGGGAGATTGGATGAATAAAGAATGTAATTGGGATGGAATCATTGAAACCTTGCCGAGAGGCGAATTACGCGATTTCTTTATTTCAGTGCGAGAAGGAAATATAAAAGTTGCACTGAAACCTCAAAACATTGACCGATTACCGAAAAGGGTTCAGGGGACAGTTCGCGAATTATTGAGCAAAGTTGATGAGAGAAATATGTTTGATGAGATGACCAAAGATTTGGGAATCTCTCATCTTCTTGACCGAACAGTACAACAATTATCTGGTGGAGAATTACAGAGAATGGCAATCTGTGCCACTATATTGCGTGATGTTGATGTTTATTTCTTTGATGAACCATCTTCTTATTTGGATATCCATGAACGCATGAGAATCGTAAAAATCATTCAAAAATTGGCAGAGACTAAGCGAGTTTTAGTAATTGAGCACGACTTAGCGGTTCTAGATGTATTAGCAGATTTGATTCACATAGTATATGGGAAAAAAGGTGCTTTTGGAATTTTTACTCCAGCCCGATCAACCAGACAAGCGATTAATTCATACCTGGACGGATACTTACCAGAGCAAAATGTTCGTATTCGTGATAAACCAATAAAGTTCCTAAATCACCGTGGTGGTTCAGCAGAACTTGGCAGTCAGATCATTAGTTGGGGTGGTTTAGAGAAGAAGTTGGGCGATTTCAAGTTGGAAACTGGGGAAGGAAAAGTCCACAGGAGTGAAGTTGTCGGAGTTGTAGGTCCAAATGGAACTGGCAAGTCTACCATGATCAAAATACTAGCTGGAGAGCACGAATATGATGGTGGCTGGGTTAGCAGCGATTGTAGTGTTTCATACAAACCTCAGCATATTGATGTTGACATGGACTGTACTGTTCAAGTTTGGTTAGATGCTGAAGTTGGTCCACGTTGGAGAAGTGGAGAGTACAATGTGAATGTAATCCCAACTTTATTTCCTAAGAACCATTGCCTATCGCAACGAAGAAACGAAGTTAGTGCACTGGCGGAGAGACGAGACCGAGAACGCCCTAGTGG
>JAOMOG010000022.1 GCA_028353405.1 Candidatus Poseidoniaceae archaeon
GATGATTTCGTTGGGAATTTCCCTAAATGAAGAGGTATGTTGTATGCAATCCCAACCTTTCTTTCATTATCTGCTAATAGTGGAAATGGTAACTCTCCCACATATTCGCTAAAACTCTTAATTTCCTCCAAAGTTCCTGGGCCAATCCCAATAATTGAGCAACCCGATGAATCAAATAAATCATATTGCTCTTTGAAAGTTAAGCAACCACGTTTACAAATCGGTGAATGATTCATTGAATAGAAAAAAATCACACGCCATTTCCCGTGCAGAGACTTGCTATCAAACATTGAACCATCAGATGATTGCAATACGAAATCAGGTGCTGTTTGGCCAATAATGCTATCATCCATACAATCTTCACCTCAGACTTCCAATATGTGGCCCATTCGCGTTGCCTTGGTTCTAAGATATGAACGGTTGTATTCACATGTGCCTACAATAATTGGAACGCGAGAATTAATTGAAATTCCACAATCCCTTAATTGTTGACATTTATCGGGATTATTTGTCAACAAGTCAATTTTATCAATGCCAATTGAGAGCAACATTTTGGCAGCAAAATCATAAGTACGTTCATCTCCAAAGAATCCAAGTTGTAAATTGGCATCGAGAGTATCTGAACCGCTGTCCTGTAGGTTATATGCTTGAATTTTTGCAAATAAACCGATTCCTCTACCTTCTTGACGGAGGTATACAATCGCTCCGTTACCTCGTTTTTGAATTTCACGCATTGCTTCTTCTAATTGCGCACCACAATCACATCGCAAACTACCAAAGGCATCACCAGTGAGGCATTCAGAATGTATCCGGACAATCGGGGTTGAATTGCTTGGTTCATCTGTGTACAGCAGAGCATGCTCCTTATTCGTCACTGGATCTATGAATGAACGAATACGAAAGTCACCAAATTTAGTAGGCAGAAATGCATCTGAATCTATATTTTGTTTTGAGTTCATCTCCCTGAGCATAGCCCAAAATTGACCTTCTCAGTTATAATTACTCGTTCTAAGGCTTAGAGGTAAAAAACGGCTCTATAAATATGGAAGTAGTTGGTGTACGGGTATGAGTGGTGCAGTTTACGATGTAGGTGTTGCCGTGCGAGCTGTAAGAAATCAGTCAATACTTCTGGTTAAAGAAGCGAGAGGAACTTATCAACATAAGTGGGGATTTCCTAAAGGCGGTGTTGATGGTAATGAGGCTCCCGAGACGGCAGCGATCAGGGAATTGATGGAAGAAACAGGGCTTAGCGGAAGTATAGTCGGGCTTACAGCAGTTCGTTCTACTTTTAATTCGGGAAAACCGGCGATTTTCTTGTGCTACGATGTTCAGATAGAGGGCCAACAATATGATTCCCCATCTAGTGAGATAAGCGAGGTTGGTTGGTTTCAGTTGAGTGAATTAAAATCTTTGAATTGGGTTTCTGAAACAATGCATACACTGGCAATCGATGCTTTGGATGGCTCAAGAATGTCACTAGTTCCTTCAAAATCACTTGGTGAAAACAAGCCAAATTATTTCGTGTATAGTGTAAACAAACATTCTCTAATAAATCCATAGGTGAAGAAAAATGATTCCATCTTCCAGACTTCGTAAATTCAATTCTGATGCACCGGCAGGTGGTTGTGTTGTATATTGGATGATCTCAGCGAGGAGAACTAAATGGAATCATGGACTCCAGCATGCCATTGAGATGGCAGAGATACGAAATATGCCATTAGTTGTTATAGAACCACTTGCTATTAATCATAAGTGGGCGAGTGACCGTATGCACACTTTTATGATACAAGGTATGGTAGATAATAAGAATTCATTTGAATATTCGCCGATAACATATGTTCCATATGTAGAGTCAAAATTAGGTGAGGCTAGAGGACTTTTAGAAAACTGGATGGATTTTGCAGATCTCATCGTGATTGATGATTTCCCAGTGTATTATCCAAGGAAGGTATTAGAGAAAGCAATTTCATTGAATAAATGCGAGGTTCATAGCGTTGATTCTAATGGATTTATTTCATTAAGAGGGTCGGGTAGACATTTCACAACTGCATATTCATTACGTCGACATCTTCAAAAAACTATTACAACACATTTGCTAGAGTCACCTCACCCCTCCCCATTAACACTGGGAGAAGATTTACCGACAATTGATTATTCAGTGATTTCCGGAATCTTTGCAATTGGTAATACTCCTATCACCCCATATGAATATCTTTGGAGAATTAGTGAATCTAGTGACATTGGCACATCGGCTTTATCGTTATTAGACATAGATCATTCAGTGCCTCCAGTGCTGGAAATTAGGGGTGGCTCTGATTTTGCTAGAGCATTATGGAAGGATTTTTTGGAAAACAAGATTTCCAAATATAGTACAGATCGAAACCAGCCTGAACAGAAAGGTTCCAGTGGATTGTCTCCACACTTACATTTCGGCCACATCAGTCCTCATAATATGGTGAATGATATTTTCACAAAGTACAATTGGGATATTTCTAGCATTAGTGAACCCAATAATGGAAGAAGAAATGGGTGGTGGGGTCTTCCTGTAGATGTTGAGGCATTCCTTGACCAAATAATCACTTGGAGAGATATAGGGTTTATCCACTGCGCCAATGTTGATAATTATGACAAATTTGATTCAATACCTCAATGGGCACAGAATTCTCTTGCAATACATGAAATAGATGTCAGACCTTACATTTATTCTTATGAACAATTTGAAAATGCAGAAACGCATGATGAATTATGGAATGCAGCTCAAAGGCAACTGAGAAGAGATGGAATCATTCACAATTATCTGCGTATGTTGTGGGGTAAGAAAATCCTTGAATGGTCTCCAACTCCACAAATTGCAATGAAGTACATGATTGATTTAAACGACAAATGGGCACTTGATGGACGTGATCCAAACACCTACACTGGGATTGGATGGGTATTGGGTAAATTTGATCGTGGTTGGACAGAAAGACTTGTTTTTGGCAAGGTTAGATGCATGACAACCGCTTCTACAAAGCGTAAATTTAAAACCAATGGTTACATGAATACATATTCCAAGAATCCATTGAACCGTTCCGCAGTATATCCAACTCGAGTTATTGGTCCAGCTCATATTTCATTAATAAGGAGGAATTAAATTGCCTAAATTTACACATAAGAAACAATATGAGGCCAGCAAGCAAGAACTTTGGAATTGGTACAATAGTCCTGGAGCGTTTCGCAGAATAATGCCAGAGTGGGAAGGAATTAAGCCTGTTCAGGTTGGTTCACTAAAAGACGGTGAAGAAACTATTTTCAAAGTCAGTATTGGTCCTATAAAGCGCAAATGGATTGCTAGACACCACAGTGTAGTAGAGAATGAAACCTTTTCAGATCGTATGATGAAAGGCCCATTTGGTAAGTGGAATCATCAGCACAGTTTCGTAGGTAGCGGTAACAATACGGAAATACAGGATACTATTGATTGGAAACTTCCTTTGCATATTCTAACAGGCTGGACAGCAGCAATAACTGTAATTCCGCGTATGAATCAGATGTTTAGATATCGTTCAGAAAAAGTTGCAAATGATCTCACTCAAATTAACAAAACTCGCGATTTACCTCGTCAGCGAGTTTTAGTTTCAGGTTCAACCGGTATGATCGGATTGCAACTATGCGCTTTTTTAGAAGCTGCTGGGCATGAAGTTCATCGCTTGTTAAGAATTGATTCTAAACTACCAGCAGATATTAATTCTGAAAACGTTATTCGTTGGAATGACAAAACAGGTGATGTCATCAAAGGTGATATGAATGGTTTTGATAGCGTAATACATCTTGCAGGTGCCGGAATAGGCGACAAGAGATGGTCACCAAAAAGAAAGGATATAATCCGTAATAGCAGGGTGATTCCTACCACTAATTTATCCAAAATCTTAGCTGGTTTAGATCAACCTCCCAAAGCCTTTTTGAGTGGTTCAGCAATTGGATATTATGGTGATCAAGGTACAACTTTAGTGGATGAGTCGTCTAGTAAAGGTGATGGTTTCCTCTCCAATATTTGTTCAGAATGGGAACAAGCATCCTCGGTTGCTGAGGAAGCTGGAATTAGGGTTTCTCACCTAAGGTCAGGGATTGTAATTTCTCCTTTGGGCGGTGCACTTGCCAAGTTATTACTTCCAACAAAAATGGGTGGAGGCGGTCCCGTAGGCGGAGGTCGTCAAATACAATCTTGGATCTCCTTAGATGATGAAATCTATGCAATACATCACTTGATGATGCAGGATACAAGTCAAGGTGCGTACAATCTTACTTCTCCCAATTCTGTTTCGCAGAAAGTGTTTGCAAAAAAACTGGGTCGTGTTCTTAGAAGACCAGCGTTTATGCCATTGCCAAAATTTGCATTGCAATTGATGTTTGGAGAAATGGGTAAAGTTTTGATTATTGAAGGGCAGGATGTTAAGCCAACTCGTTTACAAGAATCTGGATTTGTTTTCACATACTCTGATTTAGAGAATTGTTTACGAAATTGTTTAGGGCGAGTCAAAAACTGATGCCAAAATAGTGTAAATCGCTAACAACTATTATTTCACTCAAATAGGAGGTGATGTCTTCGCAGTAACGCGATTATTATGTGGCGCCGATTGAGGGGTTCGAACCCTCGACCTTGGGATTAACAGTCCCACGCTCCACCAGCTAAGCTAAATCGGCAGGTCGCCGAATGACCACTCCTTTATGACGACTTCTATTTGCCCCTCGGCTCATCAACAACTGTAATCAGACGAGGTTGGGGAGGATTTTGGTGTTGAGAAATAGTGATTGAACTATTGAGGAGTGAAATTTCTTCATCTGTGGGCTCTGTTGTATAATGAAATTCCATCCAACATTGGCCGCTATCTATCTTCTCTCCAATATTTTTTATTATGATAAATCCGACTTCAGGAACAATTATGTCTTCAATATCAAACCTTCCAGCACCATGTTTTCTTGCAATATCTGCAAGATTTAATGAGTTAATTGAGCTTACATAGCCTTTTTCAGTTGAAATGAATTCAATTTTTGCACTAGATATAGGCAATACATCATACGGGTTTTTGCACAACATACTAGCAGTTTCAATGCTAACACCTTGGCAAATACACATTTGTTCAAACTTGTTCAATGCACTTCCATCACCTAAAACCTGAGAAACCATTGCATCACCTTCAGCAGTAGTTTCAACGACATTGGAAAGCAATAGCAATGAAGATGCTTGCATTATCACCAAGTTTCTTGTATCTTCGTGACCTTTTCCTTGGAGAACTTCAATACTTTCAATGACTTCAAGTGAATTTCCTATATGACTACCAATCGGATTATCCATTGAAGTGATCTGTGCCTGACATTTAATCCCCAGTCCACTTGCAACAGCGACCATTGACTGGGCTAATTGAATCGCATCTTGCTCTGTTTTCATGAAAGCAGCACTACCGCATTTGACGTCTAATACCAGTGAATGTAAACCTTCAGCCGCCTTTTTAGAGATAATAGAGGCTGTGATTAAAGGAATGCTATCAATGGTTTGTGTAACATCTCTAATCGCATATAGCAATCCATCAGCAGGAGCAATAGCATCGTTTTGAGCAGCAATACAGCAACCGATTTTATGTACAGAATCCTGCATTTGCTGAGGAGTCAGGTTGCAATTGAATCCTGGAATCGCTTCTAACTTGTCTATCGTGCCTCCTGTATGGCCTAAACCTCTTCCAGCCAGCATTGGGACCTTGAGGCCACATGCGGCCAAAGCAGGCGCAAGCATTAGTGACATTTTATCGCCGACACCACCAGTACTGTGCTTGTCGACTACAAGATGCGGTTCTTTCTCCCAAGTTAATATCGAACCGGAATTCATCATTTCATTGGTTAATGTAATTGTATCCTGAGCCGAGATTCCATGCTTATGCACTGCTTTAAGCCAAGATTCAGCAGCAGAAACCTCAACATTCCTTGAAGCAACAGCCGCGATGAATTTACTAAGTAAAATCTCATCCATCGGCTCAGAATTTATTACTGCATCACACAGTATTGAGACTTCTTCAGAGTTCACAACAATCGCCTATTTATTCTTTGATTAGACCAATTTCAACCAATCTTTTGTGAAGGTAATCTCCAGCCTTAATCGAAGGATATAACGCCTTTCCACCAGTTTTTGCAATAAATTCTGCTTGTGGTGTCAAATCTATTTCATTACGTGGATGAACGAATAATGGCATTGAAAATCTTCGTACTGAATTACTTGAAGGATTTACTACTCTATGTGTTGTTGATTTGAACAATCCATTTGTTAGATTTTGCAACATATCACCGCTATCAACGATGATGTATTCAGCATTTCCTTCAACTTTAATCCAAGTTCCATCATGATCCATCACCTCTAATCCATCAGCGGTAGCAGTAACCAATAATGTGATGAAATTTATATCTTCATGGGCCGCAGAACGAACTGCACCTATAGGTGCATTATCTCCCAATGGGGGGTAGTGAATTACTCGCATAATCGTATTACCCTCTTCAGCCATATCTCCGAGCCAATTGGCATCTTTTCCGAGATAGAAGCTACAGGATTGAAGTATTGATCTTGATAGCAGTTCCATTTGTAAAAATAAGCCATCAACCGCTGCCTCAAATTGTGGAATCTCTTCACGTGGCCAAACGTTTTGAGGATATGTAGGTGCAGGTTTGCCTTCTATGTGGCTTCTGCCATTTTGCCAGAACTCTTTCAAATCGGGTGCAAGGTTTCCTTTAGCATTCTCTATTCCAAAAGCGGTATAACCTCGCTGATGAGCGATATCAGGAAGTAAATATTTCATTTTTGAATCTTCTTCCAGTGCAAAAAAACTCTCAGCCTGTTGATAACATTGTTCGATCAGTGAAAGTGCGATACCATGATTCTTCAACGCAAAGAATCCAATATCCTGTAATGCAACCCCGCAGTCTTCTACGAATTGCTGTTTTAGCATATCGTCTTCACTAATGAAATCGTTAAAATCAAGGACTGTGAGTTGTCTTGACATGTCTATCAATATCATCCTTGCCGGCGATGCCCTATCAATTATGGGGTTACTATCAATTTCGTGAACGCAATTTCATTAGTAGCCTTAACACTTCAATGTAAATCCAAATTAATGTAATTAGCATACCAAAAGCACCCCACCATTCTCCAACCTTTGGAGTCTGATTTTGTACGCTTCGTTCAATAAATCCAAAATCCATGATAAGATTTAGTGCAGCTACTACTAATATGAACACAGTTAATCCAATGCCCATTAGGCTCGATGAATGTAATAGTGGGATTTCATACGGAGTCGCCAGACTAATCACAAATGAAATCACGTACAATAGCATGATACTGGCAGTTAAACTGGTTACAATCTTGTTGAATGTAGGTGTCGGTCTAAGAATTCGTATTGCGTATAGAAAATACATTGAAACAAAAATTGCTAATGTGCCAATAATTGCCTGTATTACAATTCCAGGGAAGATATGTTCCATCACAGTTGACATTGCACCAATAAAAACTCCCTCAACAATAGCATATGTCATCATCAATGGGACTGGATTTTTCGGGCGAGTCCAATATATTATCAAAGCGAGAATAAATCCGCATATTACGCCACCCATTGCCAATGCAGACAATAATTCAACATTGCCATTTTCTAAAGCAGTAAGAGAATATGCTGAAGTAAATAAGGCAGAAATCACTGTAAATCCGAGGAGAATTCCAATTTTCTGCATTGCACCTTCGTACGTCATTACATTATTGCCAGAAATTTTGGAAAAGAAATTATCACTCATTACCGGGTTTGAATTGCTGTTATATCTCATAGCACTCACCAATTGTCAATAGATGCACCTTTGTTAATGTTAGGATTGATCATTGTGTTGTGAAACCTGTTCTTGGTAATACTCAGCAAGTTGCTCAATGGTCCAACCTTGGTCTAAATATGTGCTGAGCATTGCTTCATCCCATCCAGGGAAACGTTGCAAATCTGCTTGCGTTATTGCGGAAATCTCGGGTTGCGCATTTGAACCATCTAGAACAGGCATTTCCCAGTCAGATGTCTGAATAGGTTCTGAAATTTTAGCTTCCTCAGATGAATTGAGTGTAACCAAATCCTTCCGCTCCTCAGCATTTTTATTTATGCGATTTAAGATTAAGAATGCTCCAACTAATAACAGCCCTGCAGAAATCATTAGATACATCATTAAATTTGCTCCTAAGTTTTCACTCTCTTGGTCCGATGGAGTTGCCAAAGCAGCTCGTTGCTCTGCTGAACAGCCAGATAAATCCCTTGATACTCCAGTTGGGGTATCTGGACAGAGATCATCAGCATCTAGAATCCCATCATCATCGGAATCAGTAGTGGTAGTTCCGTTTTGATTATTTGTTTCATTATTAGAAGGTTCATTGACAATAATTCCTCCCAAATCACATCCCATGCTCTCAGATTCATTGACTCCATCACCATCAGCATCAGCTAGGTTAATTGCATCGGAAGGGGATACATCTTCTATTTCCGGATCCATTGCAGTTGAATGAGCCCATGCAACTTCAACATCATCTTCAATGCAATCTCCATCAGTATCAACTGACATTGGATTTCCACCATGTAATAATTCTACATAATTCTGTAATCCGTCACCATCAGAATCGACTAAACCTTCATTTTTATTTTCTGAAACAATAAACCTCTGAGAACGATTTAGTGAATATTGAACTTCCCAATAATCAGGTAGTCCATCTAAATCAGAATCAGTATCATTGTCAACTCTATTCCAATCTTGATACCATGAATCAATGTAAGGTTCTGCAACTTCTTGGCTATGTATCAATACACCCATCTCTCTATTACGTGTCAAAGCAGATGAACCCCAGTTTATTGAGGAGACTAATACAGATTGTTGGTCGATTATTACACCCTTGTTGTGCAATTTACTGACGGTTCCACTGTTTGCCATTATTATGGCTGAGACATCATGCCCTTCACTACCATTCCATTGCTCGTTGAATGTATCTACTGCATTTTGAATATCTTCATCCAAATATGCTCCATTAATTATCAATCGTATTGCTACACCTCTCTCAGCAGCAGAACGCAATGCGGAAGTTACAGGGTTTTCTCCCCATCCATAGTTCCAATCTAAATCAAGATATTGAAGTGATAATAGAATCTCACTTTGTGATGAATCGATCATAGAAACCAAACCGCTGATACAGTTGTCTGGGCAGGTGATTAGTTGACCACTAAAATTGCCCGAAATTTCTGTAGCAGATGTTCCGTTGTATGTGGGTTGACTAGGTAAATTCCATTCAGAAGGCATATCAGAGGCAGTTGCTTGCCGGATGTGCTGGCGTGAAACATCCTCATCGTATTGCATTTGAGATAGAACTTCACTAGCAAATCCTGTATGATCTACAATCACACCCCAGTCACGATTACCCCATGTATCTGGTAGTGGCATTGATGATGGTTTCCAATTACCAGAGCCCATCCAAACACTCTGTCCATCGCGAACAGCAACCTTGCTGTGAATAAATAAATACGGATCGCTATTTGAGCCTGAGAACCAAAGTACATTTGCACCTGCATTAACTAATTCTGCAGCAAGGCCATATTGCATTTCCATATCATAAGGAGACCAGAAATAATTGTCACCCGCATCTAAAACAATCGTCACTTCAACGCCAGAATTTTGAGCATCTAATAGAGCGTTGAACAAATTCATTTGTTGTAGTTGGTAAACATGGAGGTGGAGTGAAGTTTGTGCTTGATTTACCCATTCTACCAAATCCACTAGTCCATCTTGTGGGGCTATTAGTGGAGTGACACTCATTTGTCCTGAGAAGTTAGTTGTAGAACAGAATGTGCTACCACCAAGTCTTCCCCAACGTTGGTGCCAATCAGAAACAGTATCAGTGTCTTGCATCTGGCCACAACCATCTCCTCGGTGGTATATTAGGTGGTCAATACCAGTAAAGGGTTCAACTAAACTAATCCCTGACCATCCTTCAACATCTACCGGGCCGTTACCATAAACGATAGTATCGGCAATAATTCCATTCGGGTTAATTAGTTGTAAAGCAGCACCAGAATCTGACAAATATACACTGCCATTTAGAACAGTATCCATCTCTACAATAACTCCATCTTCATAATCTGATAATGAATTGGCATCTCCTGTTAGGATTATTGCTGAATTAGCAGGGATGCTGAAGGCGGTAAATGCGGCTTCAAATACAGAGTTGGAAGAAGAGGTATGGCGTAAAGTCCATCCATTTAATGTGGCGATTTCATTTCCAATGTTAGAGATTTCAACAAATTCGTTACTAGATGTAAATTCTGCTGATCCATCGCTCATAAAGCGTGTGAATTTGATATCCCCAACATTGGCATTTTGGTTTGGGTCTGGTTCTTCTTCACCAGGAGTCGGCCACATCGTGTGTACCCAAGGGTCGTTGGCATTCTCGCCTGGCATTAGAGTTTGACAATCTGTAACGATACTCCAGGTGGCCGAATCAATTACTTTACCATCAGGTGTTGAAAGAGAAACCGTATCTCCTAATCCAGTGACCATCCAGTTGTCTAGTAAAATAACAGCTCTTTCCTGAGGTAGCAAGAGATTGATTTCTGGATTAATTCCGTTAATCCATATATTCTCCTCGCGAATGAATGCACGGTCTTCTCCAATTGTATCAAATCTCCATCGACTCAAATTGATAGATTCAACTCCAATATTTTGTAATTCAATCCAGTCATCAGCAGGTGATACAGAACCATCATTGCAGTATGGTAAAATTTCAGTCATTTGTAACTCTTCAGAACCAATATATTCCGGCCATGGTGGGTTGAGTTGGCCAGGTGTTGGCCAAGCAGATTGAACCCAGTCGGTACCGGTGGATGCATTGGTTCCAAGTATTCCAGCACCAGCATGCATAGAGGTAGGTTCGATTAACGATTCACCTTCTACAGTATTATCCCAAGCAACACTATGGATATCAATTCCATTACCGTTGGTTAAACTAATCATATCAGCACTGGTGTGTTTTAGATAGAAACTACTTGTCCCATTTAGTACGACTAAAACCGATTCACCTGGTGCAATATCAGAATTTGTTTTGAATGGCATATTATATTCGTGAAGTGATAACGAACGACCTTGGGCTGTCAGTTTCCAACCAGCCAATGAGATTGTTGATGTTCCACGGTTGTGCAATTCTACCCATTCACCGAGTGGCCAATTTTGGTTATCAGCACCAATTGCATCCGGATATATTTCGCTAATTACTATATCGCCAGTTGCAGTAGAAGTATTAGATTCAGGTTGCCCGGGTGTTGGATAAGGGGTCGGAGACCAAGGGTCATATTGATTTGTTGAACGTGTCAAAGAAACATTTTCACCATAATCAGTGGCATACCAAGCCATATCAACATTAATTTTGCCAGGATTAACTAAAATTAGATGGTTGTGGTTATCCCATAGTCTTGTATCAAAACTAAACTGAATTAACCTTCTTCCATCAGCATCTATCATAGTAGAACCTTGACTCTGATTGGTGACTATTGATGCAGGGTCGAGAAAAGTCTCATTACCCATTCCATCAATAATACTCCAGCCCATTAAATCAATTGCTGCTGAACCAGTGTTATGTAATTCGATCCATTCACCATCAGGGAAAACCATCCCGTCGCTAGTGGCATTAGGTAATACTTCACTAAACTGAATATCCGATTGTTGTACAGGCATTTGATTAATTCTTCCAGGATTGGATGCAGCAGGTGTAGGGTAGGCGGAGTAGACCCAATGTCCACCGACAGAAGAATCAACCATAGAAAATCCAGGTTCAGATTCTGACCAACTCATTTGTTGCGCATCAGTACCATTTGGCCAATGCAAGGTCAGTGTGTCTCCTCCATTGTTTAGAACACCAGAATACGAAGAACCATTGACCGCGATAATTCTATTCTCTCCTGGCAGTATCTCATAAGATGATGCAGAGGAATTCGCTCCCACTAGATGCGTTTCATTAAATCTCAATTCATTTGCAGCAGCATCAGTTATCGACCATCCAGTAAGGTCCATTGTAGAAGTTCCAGTATTGGAAACCTCAATCCATTCACCACCAGGCCAAGTATCATTATCGGCTGATGGCCAAGGATTTGGCATGACCTCCGAAATGATTAGGTCACTTGCAAAATAGGTTGGTGCTGTTGCGCCACTGTTGTTAGAGCCAGGAGTTGGACCTGCTGCTGTAATCCAATCAGCAAATGCATCTGCGGGGTTTTCTACATATGATGCACCGGAGGAGGCAGTTGTCCAAGAGGCCTCATCTTGCTTAGTATTAGAACTATCAAACAATTCCAAAGTTTCAGCAGAATTAGTTAACCAAGAGGTAGAACTACCATTTCGGGCTAGGACCATGAAATCACCAGGTACTATTGTCCAAGTAGCAGAGTTGCTAGAATTATAGCCGACGATGCTAGCACTGTCAAACATAATTTGATTTCCATTCTTATTATTTGCATACCAACCTGAAACATCGACATTTGTAGTTCCAGCATTAGTTACTTCAAACCATTCTCCATTTGGCCAAGTGGCAGTATCTGCACCACTTGGATTGGGCATCGCCTCGTTTATGCAGATATTCCCTATACAGGGGCTTGCTCGGCCGCTAGATGCTGTGCTAACATCAATAAATTGCGACATTGGCATCAAAAGTAAAAGTGCGACAAGAAAAATTGAGCGTCCATGCATGGTATCACCGATAAATTGCCACTTGTGTCTAGGCCTTCATGGTTACCCTCGCAAATCAATAGGATTGATTAGGTATTATTAGTAAATATGAACTCAAAGGAATCCTGCGTTATCGACCAAGTTTTGGAATAATAGATAGGTAATTGGCACCAAAATTACACCCATTGCGTGACTGCGACGGATGCCTAACCGTGGAGGTAAGAGACCTAGCATTGTTCCCACGATTAGGACTGCCAATCCGATGAAACCCGTACTGACGAAAACCAGAGCAGCGACGAATATGATAACACCCATAATCATCTGCTGTAATGGAATTGCAGCGTGAAGTCGCAACATACCCTTCCCGACATATCGCATAATTGGCATAGCCATGAGACCAGCAGCAAGTGTGATCCCCAACAAGCGAATGAAATCCGCAGTTGGCTCAAGACTACTCCATGTGTCAACAGGGTACATCGCTTTGAGTGCCAAGGTTGCACCAGATCGTGAACGGCCAATGATATAGAGGAATCCAAGAACGCATACTGTGACAGCGGTATTCACTGCTGAAAGAATTGCAATAATTTCCAAGTCTTGCTTGGTTTGAGGTCCTTCAACACCCTCATCTGCTTCGGCCTTTGCAATTTCAAGTAGTTCATCATCGGTTAACTCAGTTAAACGACGGGTCTCCCAATCCATTCCAAAGCCTTGTTTTCCTTGTACCTTTGCTGCTACGTTTCGTCCACCCATGACCAGAACAGTTGCTTGTGATGCAGTCATTCCAGGAAGAACTCCCATCGACGCACCTGCAACTCCTGACCAAAAGCATGGAATCAATAAGGGTCTAACCGGTGGTAATTCCCAGTTCTCTTTCTGTGGTGGTAGATGAGAAGTTGTTGCGTAAATATCAAGGAGATTAGCTACTCCAAACAAACCTGCCAAACTCGGGAGTAAAAGACTCGCTCCTGGCATGTCGAGTGGTGAGCGCGCTGGCAGTGAATTCGGGCCAAGGATGGTCCAGCCAAACAATCCAGTGAGCAAGAAAAAGGCTGTTGCGGAAAAGAATCCGGCCAAGCGAGAATCGGTGCCGAGTTTTCCAAAGGTGACGTTTTGCAACCATTTTGGCCAATCAAGACGTGTAGTTTCAGTCGCTAACAATAATGCTGAGATGATAAATAAAAGGAATGGTAACAGTTCTCTTAACTGTGAATACCAACCTAATTCAGGGCCAAAGGCAATACGTGCTAAAACAATAAGTGGGAGTGAAAGGAACAAACCGAGTTGTGATCCTCGAGCAGACCAAGCCACTCCACGAGCAGCATTCCCAGAGAGCAGCATTCTGTGACCTGGTAACAGTGACAGCGCCTGATCGGCATCCGGTGCCCCCATTAACGCCGAGGGTATGTAATTGAGGAATGTGTGTACAGTTCCCGTTGAAACAATGATACCTGCAACCGCTGAAAGAGGAATTCCTAAACTCAACAGTCCAGGTGCCAAAGCAAGTAAAATCAATGCAACATTGTTGACGTGGAAACCAGGAATAATACCGGTGAGTGTGCCCATTGCAACTCCCATAAACAAGGCTGCTAACATCCAGCTCAATTCATATAGGTAGGCTTCAAACATGATATCACCTCAGGAGTTTTCGCTATTTGGACCAGTTCCATTTTCCATTTCTTCGCGGTCATTTATTCCATCACCATCGGAATCGGGGTTGTTTGAATTGAAGCCTGTAGCATCTTCGAAACTATCCGCTAGACGGTCGCCATCTTCATCTAAAGCATCTGCTCCATCAAGAGAAAATACTAGGGATAAATCACTTGGATGTTCTATTTGGCGTAGTCTTCCATTCCATGTAAGAGATTGATTTTCATGTAATGAATCGGTTCCGATTGCATTGGCCCGAACATTTAGTTTGATGGATTGTTCTGAACCTGGGCGTTCAAGGTACCATCCATCGTCATGGAGAGCTGCTTTCCCATCTATTAGTACAAACTGGTTCTTGGAATAGCCCCATTGTGTGGCTCCATCATCCCAAAGTATAGCCGATGCAGGTGGAGGGTTGCCGTTGAGGGTGTACGAACTTACCATGAGCCGCATACGCATGTCTTCATCATCCCAAACAACAGTAACATCCGCTACAATTCCTTGACCAGATTCAATCCACTCTGTACGCGGGCCAGGGAATGTCATAGCAATACTAGTTTGGCCAAAGGTGTAGGTCTGCGAGTCAACAAAGTAACCTTCAGTGTCAAGGGGTTCAAATGCATATTTCATATAGGTATTAATTGTATAATGAGTATTTGGAGATTGCAACATTGAAGCAGGGTCTGCTGAAAGCATTGCTTGCATTGATAATGCAGTCATCGGATTGACAAGATTTTGACCCATGCCTTGGTTGGCATCTATACACCATGAATTACTATCATCACTCCACATCAAGCGACCTTGAACTGAACGGATTGAACCGGAGTAATTGTGCAGTTCTGCTTCAGCCATGTCTTCAACGGTAGGAATTACACATATTGCGCCGCCACTTGGACCTTCTAATCGCCAAACACCATCTGTAATGATCAGTGTCCCAGACATGTTGACTTTACTTCCCGATTCATAACTCCAAGTTGCTTCTGCAGACCACTCCAAATAGTTAATTTGGGGTTGGTAACTAGAGTCTAGTAAAATATCAGGCCCTTGTATGTGAAATGCCCAACGCAGATCAGTTTCTTGGTAGGCTAACATACCACTGACTTCTATTTTAGAATCAGCTTCAATCCATGCACCGGTCGCTGATTGTATGAGTAGTTTCATTTGATGAGCAGCGTTACCTGGATGGTCAGTCAAATAAGCCGAAGTATATACGGCATCAGGACTGATAGATTCACTAATGAATCCTTCTACAGTAACTATTTCTCCAGCATAATCTTCTGGTGCTATCGCAAGGTCAGAAATAGATATACGTTGGAAAGTTGGTAAATCCTTTGTTTCCCATTGAAATGCACCTGAGCCAGTTGCTTGCATGTAAAATCGGCCATTATAGTCGACAACTTCACCCATCGCCGTAACATTGGTGCCTATGGGGGGTATCTCTCCAGTGGAATACCAACGAATTTGAATGACGCCAGTATCATCTTCAATCACTAAATCAACACGGTCTTCTCCATTTCCATAACGGTCTTCAATCCAAGAGATTACCGTACCTTCAACCAAAACAACTTCTTGAGTGTATTCAACTAAATCTTTAATCTCTACAACCTGGGGCTCACGAACCATTGCATACCAATTTAAAGTGGCCACTAAGAAGAGGGAAAGCGCAAACATAACCCATAATTTCTGTCCACGAGTTTCAGGATTATCGTCAGTTATTCGAAGCATGATGTCCTTGAGAGGGTCTGCCATATTCGCTTTCAGTTGAGCCCGATGCTTAGGTATTGTCCTAACTCATTCTGTTGCGATTACAGGAATCGGGAGTAGTTTTTTTGCGTGCGGGGCCTTTTTAATGGAAAACAAGACCGCTTCATGGGGATGGCTATGCGTGACCGTGTGATTCGTGATGAAATCCATCGTGACATCCTTGTTCCAGCGCAGCATGCCTCGATTATTGATACCAAAGAATTCCAGAGATTACGCTCAATTCTACAATTATCAACTTGTGAGTATGTTTTTCCCGCCGCCACTCACAACCGATTTGCTCATTCTCTAGGCGCTTATTTCTTAGCAAAAGAAGTAACAACTCATCTTAATGAAGTGCATCCGGAGTTGTTGAATGAATCAGATGCAGAATTAGTTCACTTAGCAGCATTACTACACGATATTGGTCATCCTCCATATTCTCACTTATTGGAAACTCCAGAAGTATATGCAACGTTCCATTCACATGAACACTGGGGGCGGTTATTGCTTGAGAGTGAAAACACCGAAATCGGTATTGCAATCAAGAAAGTATTAGGTGAGCAACGATTATTCCGTTTATTTGCAATAATGGATGGGGAATCTGAGCATGAAGGGATTCCGATTCCTCCTTTTTTGAAAGAAATAGTCTCTAGCCAATTAGATGTAGATCGTATGGATTACATGATAAGAGACCAGGCAAATACCGGGGCTCAAATTGGTGGTTTTGATGTTGCAAGGGTTATCAGGGCACTAAGAGTTGGTGATGATGGACATTTCTTCGTTAAATCTTGGGGGCTGCCAGCAATAGAAGCATATTTGGTGACGCGGTATCACATGTACCATCAAGTATATTTCCATAAAGTAAACATGTTAACTCAATCATATCTAGTAAATATGTTGTCGCGTGCTAGATTCTTAGCCCAACAAGGGAAATTGGAATTGTCAAAACAATTAGAATTGATGCTTATCGAAGAGGAATTGACAGCAGTTGGATATGCTACTCTGAATGATTCGCATGTCAAAATAGTGTTAACGGATTGGGCAGAAAATGAGGATAAAATGCTATCAGAATATGCAACGCGTCTATTGTCGAGAAGAGATTTCCACAAGTCATTAAGGATTGATGGCTTTACAACTGAGATGAGTGATGTAATTATTGATAAGGTCAGAGCGATGGTCCAAGAAGCTGGGTATGACCCTGAGATTGAAGTTATCCGTTCAACTATCTCCAAGATCGGATACAAACCATATGTCCAAGGAATCTTACTGGAAGATGGTTCTGATGCTGCTGAAAAATCGGCACTTATTCGCTCACTAAGTCAACCGTTTGAGAGGGCCTTGATTTTTGTCCCAGAGGCGATAAGGGATGTTGTTGAAGCGAAGGTGCGAGAATGGATAAAACCCTCTCAGAAATCACTTTCCAGTTACTCAAATTAAACCTATTAGTGGATATTTTAGATGGGCCCGAGGGGACTTGAACCCCTGACCACCCGGTTATGAGCCGGGAGCTCCAACCAACTAAGCTACAGGCCCGATAAGCCGTGGGTTGCGGTTACAATTTTGAACCTTATGCAGGGAACGCCTCATTTTCACTTGAGTCTATTAGATTCTAGCCGTCACATAAAACTTAAATTTTCATATTTTTATAATCTAAAAACCGCCTTAAGGAATGGCTGAGAGACCTTTTTGGTAAATCAGTAAAACTTAACCAAGAGCACTTTTTCTATTCATCCGCCCCAAATGGTTATGAGTGTGTCTTAGTTGGGCTTCTTTGTTAGGTGTTACCGTGTCTCCACTAAAGCGTTCAATGTTCCTGTTTGCACTCTATATGTGTTCAATTCTTTTAGTCGCAACTCCAGTTGCTGCACAAACACCTACGCCTACCGCAGCGATTTCATTAACTTGCGCTCCAAATAACATTGACATTCAAGTAAATCCTGGTGCGATTCCATCTGGATATACCACTTGTACTCTTGAAAATCCTACTTCATGGATTGAGAAGGTTGCAATCATGGTTACCAGTGATGGAATGGCAACTGCTTCACCAGGAAATATGTATGTTGGTGGCGGTGCTGAAGTTGATTTCCAAGTCTCAGTTCGAGCAGACCCATATATGGATGTTCAAGCTAGACAATTGACTATTTCAGCAACAGTGCAAGAAATCAATGGTGTTCCTCCACTCAATCAGGCTGATTCAACAAACACTCTAATTGTCAATATTGAACAGTATTCTCTTGTACAAGTTGAGGCAGTAGAGCCTTTCGTTCAATTGATGCCAAAGGTTGACAAGAACTTTGAGTTCAAAGTATACAACCTTGGAAATCAAGTTGATTTCATGAAGGTTGGAATTACTGATGCTTCACGTAAGGCACTTGAAGATGCAGGATTTACTATTAACTTACCAGCGGTTAAGGTTCAATTAGAATCTAAGGTTGCTCCACAGAAAGTACGTGTAATGATTCGTACACCTAAGAACCAAGGATGGACTGATGCTTACCATGTTCTAGACTTCTATGCAGAGTCTGACTTTGCTTGCCAGAACGGTGGATGTATGCGTGAGTCTCAAATGATCACCATCTACGTACGTGGTGTTTATCTTCCAGGTTTTGAAGTGGTACCGGCCCTTTCAATGTTAGTTCTTGCAGCAGCAGTAGTGGGCAGGCGACTCAACGAAGATGAAGAAGAAAAAGGAACATCCGAATGGCGCGAATGCGCTCCCGGGCTGTAACGGCATACTCCTTGACCTTGTAAACTAGGCTTGGAATCACCTCTTCCAAGGGTTTGATTGATAACACCCTTGCTGTAAAGGCAGTATAAGCGGAGTTGATATGTGTGAGTGGATTATTAGATAAAGCGAATGCAACTAAAGATGATACTGTTATTGAGGCTGAAGTAATTGAGCCTGCAATTATTGAAGAGGAAGTCAAAGCAGATCCTCCTAAGAGTTCCAATTCTTCGACAGGCATGTCAGATGAAGGTTCAAGCGAAGGTAACTCATTGAGCTTTGCTAATATTTCTACAAATGGAAAAATTGGCTATGGCCTAGCATTAGTCGGTTTTATACTGATGTGGCCTAGTTCAGGTTTCAACCTATTTGGACTATCAGTCTTACAAGACTTGCTCGGATTCATTCCTTTATGGCTTGTTCCAATATCGCTCTTTGGTGGCTCATTTTATCTAATTTGGGATGCGGTTGATAGGCAAAAGACCATCGTTCTTTCAATCTGTGCTCTTTTGCTAATTGCAACCCCGGTACTCGCTGGTATGGCTCTAGGTGGTTCAGCAGCCGGAATTTCAGATCTGTCAATAGATGAAAAGAATGACAAATTGACTTTTTTAGTTAGAGGTTCTTTCTTTGTTAGTTCTGTAACAGCATCAATTAGTGCAGATGGTGCTGAAGTTTGGACTGAAAGTGGAGAGATGTCCAATAATCTACACAGATTCGAAGTGAGTCTATCCGATATATTCGTTGCTAATGCCCAAGATTATGATAGTTCAACTATCACTAATTATGAATTAACAGTTACCACAGATGAAGGCGAATCTAGTACAATTCCAATCACTTCAGATTTGATGAATCGTGAAATGAATGATGCATCTATCAGGTTTTCTACAGTGACTTATACAGATGATAACCAAGCAGGGTCTGAAGTGGTAGTTGAAGGAATTAGAGTTGACCTTGCCCTTGGTTTGATGAACCCTAGCGAAGGTCCGTTGAATGGAGGAGGAAGTTCACTTTCCACTTACAAGACAATTGCAACTGACTATTCAGTGGATGTTAAAATCAAGTATGGCGGTAATGTTGTATGGACTCACAGTACAATTGTTGTCGATGGACTTGCTGCTACCTGGAATAGCCAAGTTAGCGGTGCAGTTTCCGGACAAACGGTATATTGGATTGGACTTGCAGGTACAACTGAAGATGATGCTGGAGCAGAATATATAGAAAGAGATGAGTTTTATGATGATGATGGATGTTACACATTTGAAGTAACGATCACCAATGAGTTGTATTCAACATCACCAACTACAGTCATTGACGAATATGCTTGGAATCTTTCATGGGAATCAGATGAAGTAGATTCCGAAAACGAAGTCTGCAGTTCTTGATTAACAAGTACTTGATATATTCAAAATATCAAACATCATCGCTTTCTGTGGTGATTTCTTCGATGTCTTCTACATACTGCTTTTCTTCCACATTGGATTCAAGTTCCATCTCAGAATCTGTAGTGTTTCTAGTGTAAAACCACAGTCCACCTAGAATTGCAACCACTATCGTTCCGTATATCAAAAGAGGAGCATCTGCTGCTTCTTCTTTGTAAATCCAAGAGACCTCCTGTGAACTTGCACCTTCAGTATTGGTGATGTCTTCGCTCAAATCCTCTAGAATGTTTGGTATTAGTGCCTTGCAAACCAGAATCTTTTGGCCATCATCATATGCGTACCAACTTACAGGTGTCTTTTTGTTCTCGCCAGGAAGAAGGGTTACAGTAATTGTTGAAGGGGCGGTATCAACGTCTTCTCCATTTACATAGCAACGGATATTTGCAGTTGCTTCAGCAGCTCCTGTGTTACTGACTGTCAGCATGAAACCAATGCTTTCATTAACATTAGCAACATCTTTTTCCAAATCGATATCATCAATTGAAATGTATGGTAATGGGATATTTATTTCTGCATATGGTGTATGAGGTGCTGCAATAGTTGTGTTGAAAACGCCCCAACCTGAAGTGATTGTAAATGTAAGAACTCCTGTTTCTATATGCTGCATTCCGTCACCATCCATCCATTCTACAATTCGCCTAAATTCACTTCCGCCGATATCTACAATACCACTTTCATTTGTAATATCATATCGTGAATCATCACCGTATCCAATTCCCGTTTCGTAAACATTTACAGAATTGCTATTGGTCTGAATTATTCTTTCAGATAATAGGCGAATCCAAGAATCAGTATCGCCCCCAGTACCAGTGTTTGAGGTATAGGTTAGTGCTGCTGCATCGTGGGCAATAATGTCCTCATCGGTTCGTGAACCGGAAATAATGCTTTCTGAAATAGATAGTGAACCTTCATTTTGAATATTGATCGGTGCGCTACCAGTTAGTTGTGAATTGCTAATAACACATACTCCAATACAATTTAAATCAGCACCATCTAAAGTCGCTGAATCCATTGTAAAATCTCCAAGTACGCTTAGGTCAAAAGAAGAAGATAGCCAAACTAGACTTGCACTATCATAATTCATTTCTTGTGGACTAAAAGTCACAACAGTATCTCCGCTATGTGCAAATGAAACGGAAGTAATATGGGTAGTTGAAAATGAACTGATTGAGAAGTTGACATAAATATCGTCTCCATTAAGAGGGACTGTAATGTCAACAAATTGTTCTCCTGAGGCATTGGTTACCTCTTCTCCAACAGTGATGTTGAATATGAATTCGGAGGGAATTTGATGGTCGAATTCAATTCTCATTGTTCCTGAATCTGCAACATCTCCAAGATTAAAGAGTAAACTTGAATCATATTGAAGTCTAATCATTGAATCCAATTCTGCGCCAACTAGATTACCATTCAAAGTGAGTGACGCACCATCTTCA
>JAOMOG010000023.1 GCA_028353405.1 Candidatus Poseidoniaceae archaeon
CCATTATAGCCATCATCTCTATCTTCAACCCACACTGACATTTGAGTTGTATTATTTGTGAATCCACCCACGTTGTAGATTTGTATACCGTACAATCGATTGGCATCTCTATTGATATATCCGCCATCAGTAATTGTGGTAGATAGCATTACTGGAACTTCAATATTTAGAATAAAATTATGTGGAGTTTCATTAACGTTCAGGATTAAATTGTCCATAGTTGTTGCTTCAATCCAAATACTTGATTCTCCCGAGACATTTTCTGGAAGAGTATATTCAATATTTGTTTCTTGACCAATGTTGAGGGAGAACCATCCAGTTGTAGCATTAGCCCAAACATCCTTGCCGTCTTCTGTTTGATTAAATTCTATGATATCCAAATGTACGCGTGCCTGTATCGTTCCAGACAATAATTGAGTTCCAGATGTTGTGAAATAATTCTCAACAACCAAATTTAGTTTGGTTAATTCTGGAACGATTTCATTTTCTTGAAGTGTGTAGTTACCTTGACTAGTAAAGTTTGCTGAAATAGATTTGATACTTACATCTACTTCTTTATCGATGGTGATAGGAGTTGCATGAGTATATGTTGTATTCCTCAATCCCACAGTTTTAACTTGGATTAGAAGATAGTCTGTAGCGAGGCCCTCGGATAAGGAGAATTGCCAATCCATTGATTGACCATCTTGGTTACTAAAATTTTCTTGAACAGATGTCTGCGAAGATATCAGCATTGAATCGGCATCGCTTACAGTAATGGAATTGCTATCCTCTGACCAAGTTATTGTGGTCCATTGGGATGCAGTTTCCTTGAACCCTTGAGAGTTTGCGGAGACAATTGATAATTGATATTGTGCTGAATTAGAATATGCGTGATGATGTGTTGTAAAGGAAACAGGGGCAGCATTTGGATGCATCGTACTTGGTATTGGTGAAGTGATTGCAGCATTTTCACTAATTATTTCCACATTATCCAAATCTGGAGTTGACCAATTTTGCATAGCACTGGTTGTATATTTTATTCTGTACTGCATGAAAGAAGTATCCTCACTGAGATTGCTAAGTGAATGGTTTCCAATCCCAACAAATTCAGGAATACTTACATTTGTTCCTACCGGTTGCCAATCATTCATACCAACCGATACTGCATCAGAGCCGGATTTGTACTGCATTTGTAAATCAGTGTTATTCGGAGCATTACCGTCCAATGTCATCCACATAGGAGTGGCAGTACCCTGCGGAGAATGTCTCAGATCAACAGGCAGGGAAGTAATCCATCCTTCATGCTCATTTGGATTTTCAAAATATTCAGTATCCCCAAGATAAATAGCATTCCATGCTGAAAATCTTGTGTTAGAAGTATCTCCTGAGGCATACACGATGGTACCACTTCCAGAAGCTATAGTAGAATCATATATTCCTATGGGCAATGTATACAATAATCTCCAAGTTTGTTCTAGGGGATGATATCCATACATTTTTTTGTTAGCAACTCCATTCCAAGTTTGGTCTTCGTAGCCCCCTATCAGTACAATTTCATCATTGAATACAGTTGCAGCATGTGCGGCTAGTGATAACGGTAAGTCACTCAAATTAGTCCAAGTATCAGTAGCGGGATCATAAACTTCAGTGCGATTGGAATCGATGATTTCAGTATAATTAGTAAGCGGGTCAATTTCTTTCGAAACTCCTCCAAGGGCGTATAATTTTCCGTGGAAGGCGGTCAAAGTAAAAGAGTGTCTTTTGTAATTCATACTCGACAATTGGGTCCAATTATCTGTTACAGGGTCGTAACGCAATAAATTATCCGTTATATCATTACGGCTCTGCCTATTGACTCCACCGGCGACATAGAGATACCCGTCGAGTGCATCAACCCCCGCTAATCCAACTTTTGCACCCGACGGCATTGAAGTCATCATTGTCCAATTGCCAGTATCCAAGTCAAAACTTTGTAGCAGTCCTTGCGATCTTATTTCTGGGCTTGCTGTAGGGTGATAATCTCCTGCCAGGTATACTTTATCACCGATTTGTGCGCAACCGGCATATTGTTGAGTTTGATTTAAAATTGTATTAGAAAAACTCCAAGTTCCCGTTGAAATATCAAATATCTCTACCGCAGAAGTTGGTCCTTCGTCACTGTTTACTGCTGGATTCGGATCCATACGGCCACCCATTAACCAAATTTCGTTTGTTTGTTCAATGTATTCGGTGCACGCACCAGTACGTGTGGAAATTAATCCATTAGCATTTGTAGCTCCCCATTGAATATCCGGGCGAGTTAATTTTGCTTCCCCAGTAGCACTGATCACTGAAGTATTCTCATGGAGAAAGCCATTACTGGAATTGAAATCATTATTTGAATGGGAAATAAACTTGGCCGATTCATCAACAGTAAATTGTGAATCATTTGATGTAATCATTGCAGACCAGGATGATGTTAGTAGTATGATTAATAGAATTACAACAACGCCATTTTGCCTAACTAAACGACTATCCATGCTACGGGGAGTAACAACTGCTTCAATTAATTTGTTGAACGATGTATAAGAATAAGCCTAATCAATCAGATTATACTTAAAATATGGTTGAATCTCTATTACTGTGTCTGATGAGATTGAAACAATACTGCCATAGGTTCATTTCTATGGTGTATATGCGGGCGTTATAGGGGTGTTGAAGTTGTCACGTGATTACATTGCAAGAGACCCTCGAACCGGATTGCCCATCAATGTGGGTAGCGGGAAAAAAACCAAGACTAAGGCCACTACAAAGACCGAAAGAGGTCCGTGGCAAGGTTTGCGAAAACAGGACATTATCCCGTTGGCTAAAGGAGAAATTGAATCAGCAAAGTCGGTTTGGACCGAGAGAGATTATCATTTGACGCAAGTTGACGGTGTTAGAGCATTGCAAAGGCTGAAAGGTTTTGCTTCAACAGAAGCCCATAAAGTTCTACTATCTTCATTTCAAAGCACCGATCCTGCTATTCGAGTTGCTGCCTTAGAGGCGCTACCCGAAGTTGCAATTCAGAAGTCCGACGAAATGTTTGACTGGTTGAGCGTTCTCCTTGATGATGAAAATATTGATGTTAGTAAGGCTGCCAGTAAAGCGCTCGCAATATCTGCCCCAGTCTTCCCTTCTGGTATTGAATCAATACTAATAAACGAGTTACGTTCTCCTATAAAGTTCCGACAAGATAATGCTTGGGATGCATTGAAAGGCCTGGCGGATACTTGGCCGGAAGTTGTTTGTTTACACATTGATAGTTTGTTGCTTGAGCCTGATAAAGAATACAGAATAAGGGCTGCTAAATTACTGAGAAAGGTACTGCGTAAAGGTGGTTCTTCAGCCTGGGATTTAGTTTCCTGGGCACTTAATGATGAAAGTGATGAAGTTCGCAGAATCGCTGCAAAAACATTGCCAACTCTGGCTAATAGAGAGCCACGAGTTGCGACATTATTCGCTGAACGGGCAATGGTAGATGTCGATTCGGAAGTACGTATATCAGCAATTAAAGCAATTCAAAAACTGGATAAAGACAATGGTAGAGCCCAAGACATTGTACTTTCTGGAACTAGAAGCAAGGATTTGCAAGTTCGCACAGCATGTATCAATTTGCTTCCACGCCTACTAAGTGAAGACGTGTTGCGGGTGACTGCAGATGAATTGCTTCGCACTGAGACTGATATTGGACTAATTAAAAGTTTGAAAGAGATGGTATTCGATGCAGAAATAGAAGGTACTGAAGCTCAAAAGAATCTATTCCTTGCGGCTGCAATACCAGTTCCTCAATTAGATCGTGAAATTGCTGAATCACAGGGTAAAACGTTTGGATTAGACCCACTTCCTTCAGATAGAAACCGTCCATCAGAAGATATTAGCGAGAAACCAGACCATCTTTTAACTGATACAGAAAGAGTTCAGAAAATGATCGCAATGAATGAGCAGATAAAGAAAAAGGAAGCCGAAAGGAAAAATGCATATCGTTCATATTCACAAGATGAAGTCTATGGCTATGAGGATGATTTTGGCCCTGATTTAGATTCAGATGATGATGCAGATTTCTAGGTAAAAGTTAAGCATTTTTTGGCTCACAGTGTTTCCTTTCCTCCTTTAAAAATGCGGCATCATTAAGAGGGGGAGGTCGGTGGGCCGATTACTAAAGAGGTGTGTTATCATGAGTGATTCTCCGTTCAACGACAAAGAAGAGCAATTTGACAGACTATGGGATGGTATGACTCCTAAGGGTGTTAACCGAAATAAGTCTTTGAAATTTAGACAATACATTCTTGAGCATGTTCGCCAAACACGCCGCCCAATGAACAAAGAAAATGCTTTGAAATATTGGATGGGCGATTTACAAAGAGAAATCGCAGAAGCGGACAATTACTGATTTAGTGTCAAGGTCTCTCATTCCGTAGAGGGTCCAACCCAATAGAAACGGAGAGTCAATACTATGTTCACAACCACACGCTTCACTGATTGGGACTTACCTCAAGGTATTCTAAATGGAATAGAAGAACTTGGTTGGGAGTATTCAACTCCAGTTCAAAAAGACACTATTCCATTGGCTCTTAGTGGCAGAGATGTTATCGGTCAAGCAAGAACAGGTTCAGGTAAAACTGGAGCTTTTGGAATTCCAATCATTAGCAAGTGTACTGCAAGTGGTAAACTACAGGCTTTGATATTGACTCCTACAAGAGAATTAGCAAATCAAGTCGCCGAGGAGATGAAAATAGTCCAAGGTGATTCTGGACTTACAATTCTTACAGTCTATGGTGGAACCGACTTAGAAAAGCAGGCTAGAGCATTACAAGATGGTGTTGACATTATCGTTGGAACTCCAGGACGAGTAATGGATATGTCCGAACGAGGACATATTGATTTGTCAAGTCCAACTTTGTTTTGTCTCGATGAAGCAGATCGTATGCTAGACATGGGATTCTTCCCTGACATCATGTGGGTTGTTGAAAAAATGACTTCTCGCCAGCAAACCTTACTCTTTTCAGCAACATTTCCTCAAGAGATTATTGATGAAGCAAATGAATTCATGAATGAACCAGAATTCGTATTGACCAATGTTGAGGAATTAGACATTCCTCCAATTGACATGTATATGGTAAGTATTGGTCGTGCCAATAAGTTGTGGGTTGCTGGACGTCTTCTAACTAAAAACGAAGATGGACAATCAATCATCTTCTGCAACACAAAAAGAATGGTTGATTTGGCTGTTCAAAGACTTTCTAAGCATGGATTTGATGTTGCAGGATTGCATGGCGACTTGAATCAAAACCAAAGAGAGAAGGTTCTAGATAAATTCAAAGGCGGCCAATTCAAAACAATTGTTGCTACAGATGTTGCATCTCGTGGAATAGATGTTGATGGTATTACAATGGTTATCAATTACGATATTCCTAATGATATTGATTCGTTTATCCATAGAGTCGGTAGAACCGGTAGAATTGGAAGAAAGGGAGAGGCATGGAGCCTTGTGTCAAGAGATGATTCAGCGCAATTGAATAAAATTATTGCCACATACGGATTAAACATTATCGAGACTGAAGCACCAGACCTTCCACAAGGCATGGATAGAGATCCAGTCAAAAAGCAAGATGATTACGGAGAGACTGCCAATGTTTTCGGATTCGTAACTTTGTCTTTGGACATTCCTCAGAAAGTTGCTGGTTCTTCAAGAACAGTTTCAGATTGGTTTGTTAAGGCTTTAAATTGTAAGGAATTGGAAATAGGTGATGTTTCCTTTGAGGAGCAAAAAACATTTATCAGTATCCACACAAGTAAAATTGGTCTTGCAATCAAAGCTCTAGAAAAGAGAGAGATGGCTGGACAAATTGTTTCTGTCTCTATTGTTTGATTAGTTTGGATTAAAATCCAAATATCAGTAATAGAATCAAGAAAGAGCCACCCAATATTATTGGAATTGATGCCGCAGTAAGCAGTCCATATCCCAATGATTTATTTCCTCTAGCAAAAGAAATAACGACTGCAACAATTCCTGCTAGTGGCATCAAGCAAAAGAAGGTATCAACCATATCCCCTCCACTTGAATAATTTAATTCATCTTCAAGTGCTCTATCAATAAATTCTAACTCGAATTCTATTTCATTACTATTATGCGAGTCCGTAGTCAACCAAATGGTGTGGTTTAGGCCGGTATATTCTCCCACAGCCACCTCACTCCCCCCATTTTTTCTCTCTACAATTTCAATTATTACATCACCATTTGAGAAACGTTCATTACAATAATAATCGTATCCTTCGTATGTACCCATTGAATAGCACCAGTTGACTTCAAATCTACCATTCTCTGTAACTTCATCACCAAATGTATGCGTGAATGTACCGTTATCAGAAGACATCGTAATCATCTCCATTTTATGCACTTCGTCCCATCTTTCGTCCCAATCTCCATTTTCGAGATCAGAAACAACTGTCAAAAACATCAAGACAACAATGGGTGCAAAAAAACCAATTGCAAATTGTTTCCAATTCATTCCAGCCTTTTTTTCAGTCATATCATATCCGGAAGTAATTGAAGGAGAAGAACCAATGTAGGCACTTTGTGCAGGGTTATTGACTGTTGCAGAAAAGTGGGTTTGTGGCTGCTGCGCGAGGTTACCCATTATTTGCCCCTGTGGTGCAGGTGCAGTTTGCGGTTCTGACTGTTTTGGAGTTGTACTTTCTGGGGCTTGCGCTGAGCCCCAAAAAGGCTCTTGTTGCTCAGGAGGTGAATTGTCGCCAGTGTCCATAATGAGTCCTGCTTGATGGTAGTAAGGTACACTTAATAAGACATATTGAACTATTTATTATATCCTTATTATTCTTCACTAGTAGAGTTATTGCGTTTTTTCCAAGATCCTGATTTCTTCAATGCATGAACTCTTTCCTTTTCTTGGATAGTAGCTTCTAGTTTCTGTTCTTTAAGTAATTCTAGCCGATCTTGTTCCTTGCCCAACCTCTCAACTTCAGATGGCCATTTACCATCGCTATTTGGCTTTTCAATTGTAAATGCAGTCATTACAGCAATAACTATTGCCAGTGCAGCAAGCGACCAAGCATAACCAATTGCATCATCCCATCTATCCCTTGCATTACCGCATTGTGCGCTAACAGAATCCCATAATTCACAATCGTCCAATGTTTCTTTTGCCTTCATTGCTTCTTCATTGGAAGTTACATTATGTGCAGCTGAAATAATAAATATAGCAGCTAAAGCAATTGCAATGATGTGCTTGTAATCCCATTTCTTTCTACTAATGATTCTCCATTTGTCGGCACCAGCCAGACTCTTATCCATTGCTCTTGAAGGGCCACCGACCTTCCAAAACCAAATTACCCACATTAATACTAATACTAGCAAAAATCCCCATTCATAGACAGCGGTATGGAATTCCCACATACCGTATAGGCAAGATGCTTGGTCAGGGTTTGCCACGCAATCTTCTAAGGCGATTGGATAAAAAACAACTAATCGTGCTAAATTCAGTATGTAGACCAATGTACACATCACTGCAATGGCTTTTATTTTTATTTTTTGAGAAACACCATCAGTCATTGCTACTAAAGTCGAAATGAAAATCATTTCATGAACTCCAGCACATTCATCTGAAACATAAAGTGATACAGTATTCATTGCACCTGGAAAACTTTGATGGTGAAATTCAATACGAGTTAACCAACCGTTATTTGTTGAAAGTGTGTGTGAGCCAGCACCGAACAATGCATTTCCAATTTCATTCCATAGCCACGCTTCACTTACTTGAATCGGGCCTAGAGTATCTGTTGGCATTGTTAAAAACCAGTAAAAAGCCTCAACAAATAAAAGAGCGATGGGGATTTTAGCATATACTAATCCCAATTGAGCAACTTCTTTCCAAGAGAGGTCCTCAGGCGGGGTCGCTGTGCTTCCCATAAATACAGTCAAACATTCATCACACATCAAAGTGAGGTTTGATTCTTAGACGAATTATTGTAATTTCATCCAACGGATGCGTTGAAAACATGAAGTGATATCGGAGTCATGTGGTGGAAGTCTCACAGGTTAGCGTTGATGCGCAAAATAAGCCTACTCACAGACTTAATGTCATCGGTTTTCATTGTCCCATTCCAGTCGCAGAAGCCAAAAAAGCATTACTGCAAATGAGCAATGGAGAAATCTTGGAACTATTGTCTGATGATCCAGAATCCTATCATGATATCCCACTTCTTATGATGCGCTCAAACCATAACTTATTATCTATAGAGAGCAATGCTGGCGAGTATAAATTCTTGATTGAGGTGAAACAATGAACGTAAAAAATGATAATGGTTCAATAACACTAATCGAGAGTGATGATGTTCCGAGTGAGGCAAAATTACCTACTGAATTCGGGGAGTTTTTGATAAGAGTATTCCATGAGGAAAGTACTGGTTTAGATCACGTTGCACTATCCTTGGGAGATATGCAAGGACCAGACCCAGTATTGATTAGAGTTCATTCAGAATGCCTAACAGGTGACGCATTTGGTAGTCGCCGTTGCGATTGCGGCCCTCAATTACAAGCGGCATTACTGGCAATCTCTGAACGTGGGTGGGGCTGTTTGCTATATCTTAGACAAGAAGGTAGAGGAATTGGTCTCCATGCAAAGATACAAGCATACCACTTGCAAGATCAAGGTGCTGATACTTTGGATGCCAATTTGATGTTAGGATTGCCGATAGATAGCAGGGATTATTCAATTGCTTCAAGCATGCTTTCAGCTTTGGGTATTAGCGAAGTGAGTTTGCTGACTAATAATCCAAACAAGGTGGAGCAACTTCGCTACCTCAAAATCAACGTAGTTGAAATGGTTCCATTAATCGTAGGAGTTGGAGAACACAATCGCGATTATTTACAAACAAAAGGACAAAGAATGGGTCATCACATCAGGCCTTCAGATCTGTGAATCGGCTTGAAAATCCTTTAGTGGTCACTAATTGCAATAACGAGGGCCGTGGCCGAGAATTGAACTCGGGCTGGCAGAACCACAATCTGCCGTGCTAACCCCTACACCACCACAGCCAAGAGGTAGCCTGCCGTCAAGCGCGTGGTATTTCAACAATCCGCCCTTTCATCTTCATTCATTTTGTGGCTTGCAGTGAATCGGTCAACCCCTATGCTCAAGTGCATTCGCTATTCTGGGCAAGATATGCGAAGTGGTCTAAAGCCAGCCCTCTTGGTCCTAACTGTACTTGGATTATTGCTAATGGCACCATATAACGGCGTCGCGGCAAGAACAATTCACGATGCTCATGCTGTAGATTTATTCCCATCTGGTGATTTTTCAGATTCCTCAGAATGGGCAGTAGATGATACTCTTACCTATTCCACTAATCCTGCAACATATACTGATACGATGGTCGCAGATAACAAGTTGTCATTTATTCATCAGAGGCCAATGAATACTGATCACGACACATTTTGGGCTCAATCTTCTCCAACAGATTCCGATTCGTCTAGGTATGCTCCAGACTTGGCATATTCGTGGAGTAGCGGACCTGAAATAATTGTTAATGACTTTGATTTCACTTCCTTTGAGCAATATGAATTATTGAATGTTGAATTATTATTTAATATTCAGATTCCACAGGCACTTTACCAAGATTCAGTCCGAATCTCTACTGAATATGATGGTGAAATTGATTTAATCAAGACATTTGCTCACACAACTGGGGATTTAGATTTCATTAATAATACTGCATGGACCTATTTCCTTGGCGATGGAGGCAATTATAGTTGGGAAAATTTATCTTCACTAGCGGTTACTTTGGATTATGTTTCTGCTGGAACTACAGACGATAGCCAATTGAACGTTGATGCGGTAGGATTGCGAATAGAATACCGTTCACCTTGGTATGGTGGGGAAGTTGGTCATGCAAGTTCTATATTTTCAGGTTTTGAAATGCCAATTAGTTCTCTTGATTTAACATCAGGTACTTTTGAAAATATTGCATATTCTTCTTGTGGATTGGAGACGAGTATCGAAGGAACTAGCGGAAGTTGGACTAGTGATCCTTTTGAAACACCGCCTTCTCAAACAATTGGCCGTGTTCATTATGAGCTGTTGAATGAATCACTGGACGACGTTATACTTGAATACGCATCTTCTAGTGATGGCAGCACCTTCACCAATTTCACAGTAATTGATGAAAATACTTTACTTCCGGACATCGCATATGCAAGTATAAGATTGAGCACAATAACATCTTGTATTACTTCAGTCTCAATCGATATCAACGATCCAACTATTAGTGTCGCTGGAAATATTATTGGCGATGTAGATGGATTCAATACTCAGTATACTAGATGGTTGATTTATGTTGGAGGCGAAGTAGTTTCTAATCAACCAATAACAGCAGGTTCGTTTTCATTAAGTTTCCCGATTGGAAAACACATGTCATCGGGTGATACATCTGTAGAAGTTGAAATTAAATCTTGGTTTAACTGGGATTCGGATGGTAGCATGAGTACAACAATAGTTGAAATAAATTCAGTTGTAATCACTGGAGGATATGAGTTGGAATGGGATGAAGACCCAGTTTGTATCGCTGTTGGAGACCAAACCATGACCGAAGATAGTGGAGGAATTATTTTACCATTTACCAACCGCTGCACAGATGATAGAACTGTATTAGATGATTTGCAAATAGATCTTGTTAACACAAATCCGGATATAGTTACTGTTGATTTCACACAAGGAGATATTCGATTATCACTGGTAAATGACCAATCAGGTCAGGCTGTCATCACTACTACCGTAATAGATGAGGCGGGAAATCTCTGGAGTGAAACATTTACCATCATAATCGAATCAGTAGATGATGCACCAGTGATTAATGAATTCCCATCTCTAGTTCCAGTAGAGCATGATATCTTGACACAAGTTGAATTGTTATACCACGATACTGATTCTTCATCCTTGACCGCTTTTACTAATCGGAGTTGGGCTACCGTCAATTTAGAGCAAGGAATTATCGAAATAACAGCTCCTAATCCGGGATATCATTCGGTCTTAGTTTCTGTTTGCGATACCACTTCATGCTCTGAACGGGTACTTGATCTAGAAGTTTTAGCATTACCAGATTTGGTAATAGAGTCAGTAGATATAGGTGATGAAACAATTAGGGAGGGTGATATTGTTGATGTCCGTATTTACGTCAGAAATATAGGGAGAACAAATGCCAATTTGATTTCTGTTCGTTGTGATGCAGATAATGTATTGATTGCGATTGCGCAACCGATATCATTCCTTCAACCGGGTGAATTAGGTGTAGTGACCTGTGAATGGATTGTTCCAGAGGGAGATGGTGTTGTATTGATCTCAGCTGTAGTTGATAGAGGATTAGAGATCGATGAGGTTTCTGAAGATAATAACCAAGCAGAACTCATTGTTACTATTGAAGAAGCGATAAAAGAACAACCTGTTAGTAGCAGTTTGCAAATCTCTTCAACGGTAATGACCACTCTAGCAATTGCATCTCTTGTTGCCATAATAGGATTATTTGCTTTATTCGCTCCTTCAAAAATAAGGAAAATCGAGTGATTTTCAGTATTCGTAATAATAGTTATTTCCAATATCATTTGTCGTATAACGGAAAAAACACCCTCAAACTTGATAGGCAAAACGTTTCAGACAAGATTGCTTTGAGGCTGGGGGGCCGTTCACTTAGGTGACAAAGTAGGTTGTAAACCATTATGTCTGAACTAAAGATAAGAATTGAAACTGATGAATATATTTACGAAGAATATTTCGAAGCTTGATTATCACAAAAGGTCAATATCCATTATTGGATATTTGGCATAAGTGAAATCTTACTCGGACTTTTTCCATCTTCTTGGATATAGATCTTGTTCTAGGAGAACCATGCTAGGTCTAGCTATTTCTCCATTTTCCATATCCTTTACTGAATCACTCGTAACGCTCATGTTGACAATACCAACAGTTTCTCCTTTCATTGTGTTGACAACAATATCTCTTCCCTCACTAATGGAAGGGTCGATACTTACTATTCCTGGGCGTAGCAATGGTGCGCCATGTGATAAAGCAGCAGCAGCACTATCCTTTACGGTAACACTAGGATAATCGAGAAGTAATTTCTCAATAGGATGAATTATTCTCAAAAGTGCTTCAGGTTGAGACAATTCCTTCCAAAGCCAATAAGCATCGGCTAATTGTTGTAGAGTTACACAATCATCAAGAGTAAAAATTCCGGAAGTCTCCCTTCTTAATTCTTTTAATTCAACTTTCATGTTCAATAAAAGTCCCATGTCACGAGCCATTGTTCTAATGTATGTTCCTGCTTCACATTGAACTCTTGCTACCATTTGGTTATTCTTGAAATCTAGTTTTTCAAATTTGAAGATACGACGACTTCGCACTTGTATTTTAACTGCAGAAATTTCAGGTGGTACGTTGAAAACTCTTCCAGTCATGTTTGACATCACTTCGTCCAGCATCTTGCTATCAGGTTCTGAAGCAAAGCGGAATACGCAAATATATGTCTTATCATGAGTTAAGATTTTCTTGGTTAGTTTCATGGATTTTCCAGCCATTAAAGGCAGTACTCCGGTTGCGAATGGATCTAGAGTTCCACCATGGCCTAAGCGCTCTAATCCGAACATATCTCTAGCCCAAGATGCAACTTGGTGAGAGGATGGACCAGCGGCTTTGTCAAGAAGAATAAATCCAGATTCAAGTCTTTCCTCAACTGTGCGCATATCTGGGATTTTACCGATGTCATCATCGGTTTTTGCTTCGGAATCTAGTATAATTCGGCTCATTTAAAATCCTCCAAAATCTTGACGACGGCTGAAAACACTTCGTCAATACTCATCTCACTGGCATCGAGTACATGGGTGTATGCCTCGCGGTCTTGTGGCTGAATGTTGTATAATTTAGAAAAGCGCTCAGCATCTACTGCCGATCGTTTGGCATTTGCTTCAATTGCTTGGTCAACAGTACCACCCTCTCTAGACACTACTCTTTGAGCTCTTACTTCGTCATTTACATCAATCCAAAGTCTAACACAATCGATATTCAAAAGGTGTGCCCACCAACCCGATAACCTTGATTCAACGATGTCAAATGAATCATGACCAGACATCTTTTCCTTTAGCAGATCGTCTAGTTCCTTGTCCACTTGTAAATCTGCCTTGCATAATTCACCAAAATCAGCGAGTGTCATCCCACGTTTCTTTGCTTCAGAGCGAAACACATCTCCTCCGTTAAGTGAAGTCCAATTATAGGATTGAACTAGTTTGTTGACAAGAGTACTAGTACCGCTTCCTGGATGACCAGACACGGTGATCTTTACCATATTTCACACCCACTCAGTTAAGCAGATATTACATCTTTTTGTTCGTGGTCCATCTTTTGTAATGGCATTACTTCCACAATCAGGGCATTCGTTCTTTTGACCACTAAATTCAGTAGATTGAACATTATTTTGTTTTCTTGGGCCACCTTTACGTTGTGAGCGTTGTTGTCTTTTCCTCGCTTGTTCTGACTTTTCAGTAGGTTTGGTAGCAACTAAGTGTAAAAGTGGTTCTTTTATGACCTCTCCAGAATTGATTAGTGGATGATTTCTATATCTAAACAATTTGATATGTCGGTCTACAACTCTTCCAAAAGGAGCACTCATGCAAATATAGGTACAAATCCATGCAGGGAAGAATAGAAATGTATCATCTAACAAATTCCACTCAGGTGCCCATGGAAGTGAAACATAATCAACTCTAAATTGCTCAACAGATGATGTGAGCCAAGCAAAAATACCTATGATGAAAATCATTGTAAACATCATTGGCTTCATCGCACCCATTTGGATTTTCATTTGTTCAGGCATCATTTGTTGCTGTAAGATTGTTGATTTTTCTTGTAAGATAGGGTCTCTAGACATCCTTGCATCGTTCATCATCTTTCGAACTTGACCTTGGCGGTGTCCGATATGAGCTTGAGCCATTGGGTCCATGAAAAAGTTACGAAGAACAGTATTTATGGTCATAGAAAATGTTCCGAGAATTAATACCGTGATGACAAAGTAAGATTGTTCTGGAAGTATTGGAGAAAGAATAGGGTCTGCCATATTCCCTAGTCCAATCCTTATGCTTGGATTTAAGATAAGTAATGTCATTCCAATCATTACGATTAACATAATTCCCATTGAGCCACCCGGTGGGGATGGTGGTGGTGGGCTAGAATTACCTGACATATTTGGTGGGCGTAGCATAAGGGGCATGAAGGTTAGCATTAATTATGCCCCAAATTAAGAATTTACAGGGGTATTGATTGTAAGCGGATTTGCCAATACAGAGAGTAATAGAACTTTTATGGGTGAAGTTGGAGGTATTGATAAGAGGGAATATAATGCGCCGTAGAGAACCACTAAATGTTGATGAATCATGGCAACATTCTCTTCCAATGCCAATGCCAAACCAACCAGTTTGTGCTACTGAATTGGATGTAAAAGAACAACTCGATAAATTATCAATTAATCCTAGAGTCTTTCTTTGGACTGATTCGGAAAGACGCTGTACACAAGGTTGGGAATTCCTTGCAAGTGTGCGCCAAGGAGTTCCACCACAAGGTATTGAGGCAGAATTAATTGCTTGGTGTGAACAATATCCTGAAGCGTGGTTGGTTGTAGATCTCAGAGATGGTGTTATCCCACCAAGTACTGCTCGTCCATTAACCGCTGTATTATCTTCAATCGGTCGTCAAGTGATCGTAATGGTCAGTTCAGCGGCAAATAATTCAGACTGGCCACATTGGCAATTACCACTATAAAATCTATAGATGGGTTAGTTACAAGGTGACCTTAGGCCAACTTTACACTATTCGAATGTAAATCCACATGCACTGCACGTAGATGAATCAGGAGCATTTTCAGTTGCACAAATCGGGCATGATTTGTCGCCTTCACTTTCTTCAGCAGCTTCTTCAACAACTTCTTCAGCAGCTTCTTCAACAACTTCTTCCGGTGCTTCTTCAACAACTTCTTCAGCAGCTTCTTCAACAACTTCTTCCGCTGCTTCTTCGACAACTTCTTCAGCTACTTCCTCAGCAGGACTCCATGCTTTTGCAGCATTCTCTAATTCAGCCTTCTTTAGATAGCCATTGTCATCGGAATCAAATGCCATTGCATGTGCTAAGAATCCATCACGGTCTTCAATACCATGTGATTTCATTACTCTAAGAAGAACGTCTTCTCTCCAATTCATATCTGGGAATTCAGCGGCCTCTTCTTCTACAACCTCTTCCTCCTCAGGTTGATCTAAATCAGCAACATCCTCAGTTTCAACTTCGTCTCCGAAATGTGCGCCATGGAATCTGTTTAGTGCTTCAGCATCAATTTCGCCGGTACCAAGAATCTCGAATGAAACATCCAATCTCTCACCCTTCTCAACAATAGGTATGTGCCAAGTGATGTGAGTTCCATCATCCTGTGAATCTGTTGTCATTTCAACGTCATCTCGCTTATTTCCACCAGCTCCTCTAACATGCCAGTCTTTAACTTCAAAGTTACTAGGTAGTACATCATTGATGTATACATCTTGTAGGGCAGTATCTCCATTATTCTCAAACAGAATTAGAACTTCGTATCTTCCATTGCCGCCGAGAGGTATTGCTTGCTTTCCAGCAGCAAAGTTTCTGCGGTGATGAATTACTTTGATGCTAGGTGGCTGTGCAACATCACGGTTACAAGTTGGGCCATGAACTTCTGCACCAAATTCGATTGTTGCAGGAGCATCAACTCTAGTGTTATGAGGTGTTGGGTCTGGAGCATTCAAATCATATTCAATTGTGATGCTGTTACCAGGCTTTAGACCTACAGGAGCACTAGTTCCAATTGTCATTGTTAGTGTGTGCCCATTACCATCTGGTGAACGATGTTCCTTCTCCAAAGTAATTCCTTCTGAAATCTCAGCTTTGTATTGCTCGTCACTCATATCATTTCCATCGACCTTTACTCTAATTGCTGAAATATCTGGTGCTGAAAATAGTCCCGGAATGTCATCGGTTAATCGCAGTAAATTGATATCGGATGATCCAGAGTTAGTCAATTTCAAAGAAGCGTTAATATTTTGGCTTCTATATGAGCGTAGTCCAGAGGTAGAGTAAGCCTTTTCAACTTCTGCTTCAAGTACATTGAATTTCTTTTCTTCCAAAGTAATTGAACCTTCAGTGGTGCTAGTAGCACGAGGCAAAACTGTGTAAGATAAGTCATATGTGAAATCAGGTTCTGATTGTGCCATTACTGCACGCTCTTCCGATTCCCACTTTCCATTTGGCAATACATCATCAGGTACATCAGAGATGTCGAATAGTAATTCTTCACTACCCTTCATTCTAACTTGTAGTTTCACCAAATCAACAGCAAATGAAGATCTGTTCTCAAATATCGCGTTACAAATCCAATTATCAGGTCTTTCATCTTCACGAACTCGCATATATGTGAATCCTCGGCAGAAAGCATCTAACTCTTTGAATGCTAGACAAGATAGTGTTGAATCAGCGCCGTAACTAGCAGATGCAGATCCAGCCTTGATTGTTTTTGTATTGCTCACAATAATTGTTCCTTCAATACTCAACAACCTTGTTTCGCCTGGAGCAAGAACTCCAACATCCCATGTGATTACATTATCTTCAATAGATGATTCACCTGAATCAGCAAATGAAACCTCTTTTGGTAATGGTCTAGTAACTTGCACATCTCTCAATGCTACTGAAGATACATTCTCTACTTCTAACTCAAGTGCCAATGGGCCACCTTCTTCTCCGGTAGAAACCGATAATGTACGCTTTTCTGTTCTTGCAGGATGAGTGTCTAAACGCTCTCGCAAAACAAGCATACGCTTTCCATCAACTTTGTACTTCATACTGTAGTTCTTTCCAGCTTCTAATTCATCAACAGAGACTTGGTCTCCTCCGATATCAGTTGCGTCAGCGCTATCCAAAATCACATCGATGTCGTAAATTCGATCGTCTTTAGATGGATTAGCAATAGTAAGAGTTCCTTTTACAGATTGCTTGACAATTTCACCATCAGCGTTAAGTGTTGATTTTTCAATTTCGTGAATAGTACCGACAAGTTTGTCGCCAACAACTTCGTCTACTTCTGCACTAGAGCGTATTGTTGCTCCAGCTAATTCTCCACCGACACTTTCAGTTTCCACAGTAGGTGCAGGTGCTAGTAAGTCAGCAGGTGCATCCGGCATTGGTGGCATCTCAGGAGGTGCAGGGGCTAGTAAGTCAGCAGCAGGAGGTGCATCCGGCATTGGTGGCATCTCAGGCATTTCAGGAGGAGCATCCATTGGAGGCATAGGTGGCATCTCAGGCATTGGAGGCATTTCAGGAGGGGCTGGTGGCATCTCAGGCATTGGAGGCATTTCAGGAGGAGCAGGTGGTGCATCCATTGAAGGCATTTCAGGAGGAGCAGGTGGTGCATCCATTGGAGGCATTCCAGGAGGAGCAGGTGGTGCATCCATTGGTGGCATTCCAGGAGGAGCAGGAGGAGCATCCATTGGTGGCATTCCAGGAGGAGCAGGTGGTGCATCCATAGGTGGCATAGGTGGCATCTCTGGCATATCAGGCATAGGTGGTTTTTCGTCGCTCATATTGATTTCCTCCAATCATTCCGCCGAAGCGGTAAACCTTCCATTGACCAGTAGCACATAACCGTTCTCCCCGTTAGTTTTGCAAATATTTTCGTTTTTAGCAGTATTTGTCGAGAAAAGAATTGATTGCGAGAGGTTGATGTAGGGTCGGCATGAGGCTGACACATGGTCGGTCTAGATAGCGGAACACCACCCGTACTTTTCGTGGTAGGAACAGCAGGTGCAGGAAAGTCATCACTAGTAACAGCATTTCAACGATGGTCTCGATTCCAAGAAGTAGATGCAATTGCAGTTAATTTGGATCCAGGTGCAGAAAGATTACATTATGATGCAGAATTTGACGTGCGTGATTTAATCTCACTGAACGAAGTTATGACCGAATATGATTTAGGCCCAAATGGTGCTCAAATTTTGGCCGCCGATCTGTTAGCTGCACAAGCGGATGATGTTGCAGCTAACTTACATTCAATGACTGGTGAATTAATGATAGTAGATACACCTGGACAAGTTGAATTATTTGCATTTAGAGAAGCTAGTAGCCACTTAGTAGAAGTTTTAGGGAGAGACCAAGCAGCAATTATTTACCTATTCGACCCAATGCTATCTCGTTCACCTTCTGGATTCGTATCGCAAATGCTCCTTTCCAGTATCGTTGAGTTCCGTTTAGGAATTCCAACAAAGAATTTCTTATCAAAATCAGATTTACTTGAACCTGAGGAACTAGAAAAGATCCTTGAATGGTCGGAAAGACTTGAGATTCTAGAAATGGCACTTTACGATGAAGCAGGCGGGCTAAGAACTGAGTTTGCTATTAATCAATTGAGAGTGATGCAACAGTTTTCACAATCTCCTGGATTGACACCTCTTTCTTCTGAACTTGAAGATGGGCTTGCAGATGTACTAACCTTTGCTCAAGCATTGTTTGGTGGAATGAGTGATGCCCGTGATGGATTTGCCGCTGATATAGGTAATGAAAGAAACTGAACTTCAAAAATAGTAATCTAATTGAGTCAACTCTTCTATAGAGGTTTGCTTGTTGATTCGTGTAGCGCTACAATCGATAACACTTAGAAGCCTTCATTTATTGCATATATGATATGGTAGAACACCTATTGGCTATTGATGATGTTGGAGACGAGTTTGAAAAAATTCTTCGCTGGGCGATTGAATTCAAACGTGCTTGGAAAAGTGGAGATGATGTAGCACAAAATTTCTTCCCACTTGATACATTATCAATTGGATCGATTTATGAAAAACCGAGTACAAGAACTAGAGTCTCATTTGAGGTTGGAATCAACCGACTAGGCGGTTATCCTTTGACTCTATTGAAAAATGATATACAACTAGGAAAGTCTGAATCTGTTGCGGATACAGCTAATGTTCTTTCTCGATTCCTTGATGGAATTACTTACCGTTGCTTTGCACATGCTGATGTTAGTGAACTGGCAGAGAATTCGGATGTGCCGGTGATAAATGCACTTTCCGACAAGCACCATCCCTGCCAAGCAGCTGCAGATTTGATGACAATTATGGAGAAATTTGATGATACTGAAGATTTGAAAATAAGTTGGGTAGGCGATGGAAATAACGTTCTACATGACTTAATGCTAGCATGCGCAATGCTTGGAATAGACATCCATTATGCTGTACCAAAAGGGTATGAGCCTGATGAAGAAGTTGTTCAGAGAACAAAAGACCTCGCTAAAAAGAATGGCAGTAAGGTTGTTGCAACAAATGACCCTATTGAAGCAGTAAAAGGTGCACATGTAGTTTATTCTGATGCCTTTGTTTCAATGGGTGAGGAGAATATGGAAGGAAAGGCAAATGATTTTGATGGATTCCAAGTTAATGAGGAATTAGTAGGGCATATGGATGATGACTGGAAATTCATGCATTGTCTACCAGCACACCGTGGTGACGAAGTAACTGATTGGGTTATGGATCACGAACAATCAATAGTTTTCGACCAAGCAGAAAACAGAATGTGGGCTCAAATGTCACTTCTTTCATTCTTGATAAATCCGGCAGCGTGGGATGCAATGGCCGAATTCATGCAGATAGAGTGAGAATCATATCAACATCGGTAAGAGGAAGCCGATTAACCCAAGAAGCATAGCAGCTCTAATTCTTCCAGCGACGAGCACATCATCACCCTTGAATAATGGTCCATTCAAAGTGATCAGTACCAGTATTGCAGGGGTTTGGAAAACGAGTTGTCCAAATTCAAATGGGCCTCTCCAAAATGGCATGTAGAGGCAAACCAATGCTGCCATGAGAACTACATAGGCTAACATTCGTGATTTTTCAAGGCCTATTTTCATTGGTAATGTAGTCCTTTGCCCTTCATCAGCGACAATATCCTGGCAATCTTTGACAATTTCTCTCGCTAAGTTGGTGAAAAATACTACGCCTGAAATCCACCAAATCAACGGATTGAGCAATCCACCAACACTTGATGCACCGTAGATGATGACTGCAGCCACCATTATTGAAATTGCAATATTTCCTTGCAAACCCATTTCCTTTGTCTTTGGTCCATGGTCATAACTTATCATTAGTACAACAGCAATTACGTAAATGATAATTGTTGCCCACCAGAAATCAAAATCCATGCTGAAATATATTGCGATTGTTAAACAAAGGATACTCGATGCCCAAAGTAGACGGCTAAAGGTAGTGGCGGATTGAAGACTTATTTCTCCAGAAGGAAGTGGTCGATTTGGGTGAGCTAATTTATCGATTTCATAATCCTTGATATCATTCATCACATTA
>JAOMOG010000024.1 GCA_028353405.1 Candidatus Poseidoniaceae archaeon
TAGGGGCTGAAGCGACTCAGCCATCTAGCGGGATGAGAATTTTTATGACAAACCAAGCGAGTGATGATCATTTAACCGAAATATTCAGTGGCAAGGTAATTTCAACAAAGGTACTCAGCCGTGGTCATGTGATTCTCAAAATGAATTCAAATGATGCTGAAATAACTGAAGGAGAAGAAGTCACCATTGAAGAATCAACATGGATGGCATTTTCTCAATCAGGTGATGTCAAAAACTTAGCACAGTGGTTACAAGCTGGAGATGTGATAAAAGGAAAGGGGCTTCTTGCCGAGGATGGGGCTCTTCACCTTGAAAAATTAAAATTGTTTGAGGCTTCAGAGAGAAACAAACGTAGACCACCTTGTGAAAAATGTGGTAAGACAGTAAAGAGCCAAGGACGAAACAATAAGTTACGCTGTCCTGCTTGTAAAAACTTGCAAGAAAATATTTGGATTTATAATCCGCAAAACCCACCACATCGCGGTTGGGTTCAGCCACCTTCGGACCATCGAAGACACTTGTCTCGGCCACTAAAATGGGACCAATAATGATACTCCTGATGTATCATTAATGCGAAAGCATCAATATCAAGATATATTTGATGCATCTTTATGGATGAAGAGACCACCAAGAATCTAGCCTACATTATTTCAATCGTCATTTTTATTTTAATGGCTAGATTCGTTTTGCGTAAGGGGTTAGAAAACCGTTCACGAGTTCTCAGAGATAATGCTCCAAAAATTGCCGGCGATGATGAGTTGGATGGAGCAGCCAAAAACCCGCAGCAATTTGATGAACCAGATGATGAAGCGCTTGACGAGATGGCTAAATTACTTGGCGAAGAAGAGTAATTAAACGTAATTAAAACCAGATTCTTCGAGTTTTAAATCACTACTTTCATCACCGATTTTCAGTGTCCTAAAAGGTCCATCTTTTGTTCTTGTTAGAGTGGCAATAGTAAAACCGGATTTTTGCATTGCATTAGCAGATCTTGCAACGATTGTGTCTTTGGAATTACCACTTGCATCTATACTTCCTTTTGAAATCAATAATAATGTAGCCTCTGATTTCTTTTCATCACACAGTTTGGCCATTTGCGCTAAATCATTGCTAGCGATTCTTCCATTAGAATCACACCAGTCATCTACAACAATCATTGAAACTGCTGGTAAACTATTCATTGCTTGAACAATTGATGATACGGCCAATTCCGTATTTCCTGCTATGCTCATAGCATGGAATCTAGAGGATTGAATCAGAGATAAGTGGGCAAATAATTGTGAGAAACGTACTGCATTTGGTAGTTCTTTACTGGCCCAAATGACTCTACCACCATTTTCTATTGCATCAGCAGCTAGGTGGAGAGCCAAAGAAGTACCACCTACTGAACCTTCTATTGCAAGGTGGATTGCTTGACCACTTGCACCCAGAGAATACCTTGCCATATTGCAACCTTTACGCCAGCGGTGTTAATGCCTTGCTATCATTTCAATATCAGGAGTATTGTTAAAATCCCTACATCTTTGGGGCAATGCCAATAAACGAAGTCTGCACCACTGTGTTCATGAGCGATGAAGTTAGAAAGGGTGAGCGCATTCCAAGAAGGGCACTTCCTGAGTTTGAAGAGGTTGCTAATTTCGGAGAAGCAATGTCAAAACATGGATTCTGGGGAACTGCTTTGGAAGATAAAAATCAATACGGTCCAGTGTCTATGATGGTTCTATTATTGATCGTCGCAACAATTACCGGTACAATATTGAAATTACTGGGCTGATTCTTTACTTTGAGATTTTATATTCTATTTCAAAACCGTATTGCTTCAGTATTATATTAGGGCAATACTCAAACCCTTTGCGAGTTGCGAGCAATTATGAGTGAAGGTTCTGTCAATGTTGAAAGCAGAACATCTGCACAAGATAAGCGTTGGACAATAATGGCAGCACTTCTTGGAACAAATACTGCATTTATGCTTTTTCAGGGCATAGCGCAGGAAACCAATCCAAAATTCATTCGTGAGATAGCCTTAGCGATTATTGCTGCAACTTTGCCATTCCAGGGAATATACTTCTTAATTTACACTTTTTTGCTTGAGCATGTTAATGAATTGAGTCCTCAACGGATCAACAGCTTGAATATAGCTTCAGCGATTTGTCAAGTCGTATCCTATATGTCCTTAATTGGCTTGGGAATGATGTGGTTCAATATTTCACTCTATGTCGGAGTTGCATTCTTTTTCTCAACTGCGCTTGCCATCATTCTCATCCGTTCGGTGATGAGTCCAGTCACTGCTGATGACTGATAGATGCCATCCATAGCCGTTTTTGTGGCCAATAGGGTGCATGGATTTCAAAGGCAAGGTTGATGAAGCGGCGGCAAAACCACAACATCATGGCATTCTGTCCGTTAGATTACCGCTATGGCTGTCAAGACTTCAAACACATCTGGTCAGAAGTTGGAAGACATGAAAGACAATTAGAGGTTGAAAGAGCATTAATTTGGGCTCATATGCAACTCGGTCGTGTATCTGAATCCGATTATGAAATCGTAAAATCAATTGCAAATCCAACTTCTGTGACCAAGGAAAGAGTTTCAGAAATAGAGGCTGAAACAAGGCATGATATTATGGCATTAACTAAGGCAATGGCTGAAGCGGCTGGTGAAGCGGGTTGGTGTATTCATCTAGGTGCAACTTCTAACGACATTGTTGATACTGCGGTCGCATTACAATTGAGAGATAGTATTATTTTACTTAGAGAACAACTGTGTTTATTGATTGGAGTTTGTGCAGATATTGCTGAAAGAGAACGCGATACTGTAATGCTGGGCCGCACACATGGTCAGGCTGCAGTTCCGATTACATTTGGTCTAAAAGCAGCAGTTTGGCTTGATGAAATGCGCCGTCAGTTAATCCGATTGGATGAAGCAAGCCCTCGTATTTCAGTTGGAAAGTTCCTCGGTGCTGTTGGCACAGGTGCTGCTCAAGGAGTAAATGCAAGAGAACTTCAAAGACTAATACTTACTCATCTAGGACTTGGAGTTCCATTGGCAACCACTCAAGTTGTTGGAAGAGACCGCTATATCGAGTATGTTTCCTGGTTAGCAAATGTCGCATGTACTTGTGAAAAGATTCTTCAAGAAGTTAGAAATTTACAGCGCTCTGAAATTGCTGAAGCAGGTGAAGGCTTTGATGTTGAGAAGCAAGTTGGTTCTTCAACAATGGCTCACAAAAAGAATCCAATCAAATCAGAAAACGCAAGTGGACTGGCTAGAATTGTTCGTTCATTCATTATCCCAACTTACGAAAACGCCTTACTGTGGCATGAGAGAGATTTAGCTAATTCCAGTGCTGAACGATTTACTCTATCACACGCTTCTGCGTTATGCGAAGATGTAATGGCCAAAACTCGCCAAGTGTTATCCACTATGTGGGTTGATGCTGATCGCTGTATGGAGAACATCAAATCGCAACGTGGCTTGGTTATGGCTGAAAAGGTGATGATAGATCTTGTTGACCATGGTATTGCTAGAGATGAAGCTCACGAAATTTTACGTGAAGCATCATTCACAGCAGTTGCCAACAAGGAAGAATTAATCGATGTGTGCTCTAGAACTCCAGCAATTGCTGCTGCATTCTCTGCTGAAGAGTTAGAAGCTATGTTCGAACCAGCAAATCACATTGGAGTTTCTGGAGAAATTGTTGATGAAGCTGTTGCTCTTGCAAGAGCTGCAATTGCGTGATCAATTATTGACCACATCAATTTTACTAAATTCTAAATGGCCTCTAACGCCATCCCAATGCGATTGATAATCTACGGTTAATTTCCCATTCATATGCGGACCATGCAAAACAAGGGTTTCATACTCTCCACCCTCGCCATCAACATTGAATCGGTATTTTTTTGAAAGTTCTTCTAATTTAGTAAGTGATTCTTTACTAAGCGTATGTCCAAGCCATTCTTCACCCATTCCCTCGGTACTAACACCTGTTAGCATTACCCCAAAGCCATTGTCGACTAAGTTTCTCATGTGCTGTTGAGAGAATTGATGCCACAATGGAGTCCAACTAATTATTGATAATTTTTCACACATTCTCTCCAAACGACTTTTTTGATAATCTGAACGTAGAGCACCACTTACTATCCCATCGATATCCAACTTTGCTAATTCTGCTTGTAAATCATCGATCTCTAGTTCTTGTATTCCTTCACTAGCCACATTAATCCATTTAATTCCGCAAAGTTGTGCCTGATACTGAACTGCAGCCACACCTGGAACTTGGAACATATGCGAGTCTCCACCGGAAATAGTAACTGTCACCAAGTATGCAACATCCCAACCCTTGCACATTGCCCACCATAAAGCGGCGCAAGAATCCTTACCACCACTTGATAGAACTGCGACTCGCATGACTGTGCTAAACAACCCTAGCAATTTATCCTACGGGTTAGTTGTAATTGGGAGGGTTGATATGGGGTGGGGATTTCAATGGCCTATTAGCGAGAGGCACTAGTGATGTTGGTCCATCCAAATAGACCATCATCATCATAAAGTGTCGCCCTAAAGACAAATTAGAGGTGTCAAGTATGCAACCAAGCGGAAGAGGATATGACCACGGAATAACAACATTTAGCCCAGACGGAAGATTGTTTCAAGTTGAATATGCACGTGAATCGGTAAAGAGAGGAACTACAACTGCAGGCTTGAAATTCAGAGACGGAGTTGTATTGGTCTGCGATAAGAGAATTAGCAGCCGATTGATAATTCCTGAATCTATCGAAAAAATGTTCAAAATTGACGGACATATTGGTGTTGCAACATCAGGTTTAGTTGCTGATGCACGGCAACTAGTCGCTAGAGCTCGTGTTGAATCCCAAATCAATCGAATCACTTATGCGGCTTCAATACCAGTTGATGTATTGGTAAAGCGTATCTGTGATTTCAAGCAATCTTTCACCCAATACGGCGGTTCACGCCCATTCGGTACTGCCTTACTAATCGGTGGAGTTGATGCAAATGGAATCCATCTTTACGAAACAGACCCATCTGGGGCATATCAATCGTACCATGCTGGCGCAATTGGCTCAGGAAGAAATTCTGTTGTTGAACACTTTGAAAGCCACTGGAAAGATGGTCTAACTCAAAATGCTGCAATGAAACTAGGTCTTGAGGCTTTGCGAAATGCGAACGGCTCTGAATTGAATCGTGATGCTGTTGAAGTTACCGTCATCGACGGCGAGGGATATAGAGTTCTAGATAGAGATGATGTCAACAAACAAATTGACAGACTAAAGCCTCTAGAAGAGTAATTCCATTCAAAATCATACACTAAGCCTTAGTGCTTGGTCTACATATCCTACTTTGAGGGGAACTAATGGTTAGTATGGATGATGCTGTTTTAGCGCGAATGGAAAAGAGTGGTAAACGCTACGAGTTACTTGTCGACCCGACTCTGGTTGATCAATTCAAAGAAAATCCCGATTCAGTAAGAATTGATGAATTTTTGGCTATGGACGAAGTGTTTCATGATGCTAGGGGTGGAGAAAGACCTACTTCCGAAGCAATTGAAAATACCTTTGCTACTCAGGATATTGTTGAAATTACAAAAATTATCCTAGAAAAGGGTAGCATTCAGTTAACAACCAATCAAAGAAAGGTTATGGTTGAGAAAATGAGGCAACAAATCATCCACCATATTCATTCTCAAGCAGTTGACCCGAAGACAAAAAGCCCACATCCAAAAACAAGAATCGAATTAGCACTAGAAGAATGTAGATATTCTGTTGACCCGTTCAAACGGTTAGAAGACCAAGTTAAGGATGCTGTAGAAAAACTGAAACCATTGATCCCGCTATCATTTGAATCTGTCAAATTAGCATTCAAGATATCCGGTGCAACGATGGGTAAGGTCAACCAACTTTTGCGACCATACCTGAAAAAAGAAGGCTGGTTGGAAGATGGTTCATGGGCCTGTGTAATCGAATGTCCTGGCGGAATGAAAGGCGAATTGATAGGTCAAGTAATGCAACGTTCGTCCGATGCTGAAGTCAAAGAAATGTGAACTTGATATTGCTAGTCTCTATTTCTAAATAAACGCAGTACAGTGTAATATCTAACAAGTGACAAAGGGTTTGCTTTATCATGGGTTGGTGGGTCGGCGAGTTGGAGAGAAACAAATGTCCCAAGGTCAAATCGGCGCCGAGCTGCGCCTCGTGACTCCAGGAATGGCTATCGGGCCGTTATCTGGAAAGCGCGTAGGAAGTGGTGCACTGGCACAAAATGAACAAATTATTGCTACCCGCTTAGGCTGGGTTCGCGAGATGAATGATACGGTCTCAGTAGACCCAATCAATGCTGCATATATGCCTCGGAGTGGTGATTTAATTATCGCTACTGTAGCAGAGGTCAGAAATAATCTATGGTTTATGGACATTAATGGTCCATTCCAAGGACTTCTTCCAATGTCATTAGCACCTTGGAAGGTTGAGTTCGGTGCAGCACGCCAACACATGGGTGTCGGCGATTCAGTAATGGCAAGAGTTCAGGAAGTTGATGAATGCCACAATGTAGTTCTTACAATGAAGGGCGTTGGATTACGACGTATTAATGAAGGTGCTATTCTTTCAGTTCCAGTAAATCATGTTGAAAGGATTCGTGGCAACAATAACGAAACCCTACTAAGACTTAGAGAAATATGTGACTGCCGAATAATGGTTGGTGACAATGGAAGGGTTTTGGTCGATGGTTCCGCAGAAGGAATTTCATGGGCTCGTAGCGCAATAAAATTGGCTGGTAACTCTGGCCACAAACAAACATTCTCAGCAGATTTATCTGCTTTAGAAAAAAGTGCTCCAAAAAGAGGTGATGCCTGATGGGCGGATATGGTGATGTAAAACTACTAAGAGATGATGGCCTAAGATTAGATGGTCGTAAAATTGATGAAATGAGACCGATTGAAATTGAAGCTGGGATTCTTCCAGGTGCAGATGGCTCGGCATGGGTTAAGCATGGTTTGAATATTGCAGTTGCTGCAGTCTATGGACCTATGGAAGCTCACCCTCGTAAGATTCAACGTCAAGACCGTTGTGTTATTGACGTACGATATAACATGGCACCGTTCTCAACTTCAGATCGTATCCGTCCTGGATACAATCGCCGTAGTAGAGAAATTTCCAAAGTAACTTCAGAGGCATTAGAATCAGTAGTTATTTGTGAACGATACCCTCGTAGCAAGATTCGCGTAGAAATTGAAATTCTATCCGCTGAAGCTGGAACTCGTTGCGTAGGAATTACTGCTGCTTCAGTCGCATTAGCAGATGCTGGAATCCCAATGCGTGATCTATTGGTCGGTGTTGCAAGTGGTAAAGTAGAGGACATAGTGGTTCTTGACTTGGATAAGGCAGAAGACAACTATGGTCAAGCAGACCTTCCTGTTGGAATTTTGCCAAACACTGGTGAAATCGCATTCTTACAAATGGATGGTGACTTATCACCGGATGAATTCAATTTAGCAATGGAGTATAACTTCAAGGCTGCTGGAGAAATTCACGAAATTATGGTTGATGCTCTAAAGCGAAGATATGAAGGAGGTGAGAACTGATGGTAGCGTTAGTTCCAACTTTACTTCGTCAAGAACTTGCACGTCTAGCAGAAGCTGGTGCTCGCCTCGATGGCCGTGGCCAGTGGGAAGCTAGAGACATTGTCCTAGAAACTGATTGTTTATACAATGGTGAAGGATCTGCAAAGGTAGTCTGGGGAGATACAATTATTTACGCTGGTGTCAAATTTGAAATGAGAACACCTTGGCCAGATAGACCAAATCAAGGTTCTCTAATGTGCAGTGCGGAATTACGCCCAATTGCAGGAAGAAAATACGAACCTGGCCCACCTTCTCCGGAATCTATTGAATTAGGTCGCGTTGTTGACCGAGGAATTCGTGAATCAGGATGTATTGACATGGAAAAACTGTGTATTGTACCTGGTGAGAAAGTATGGGGTGTAATGATTGACATCCACGTACTATCAGATCAAGGAAATATGTTTGATGCTTGTGCTCTGGCAGCAATCGCTGCATTGAGAACTGCAATCGTTCCTGCGGAACGGTTTGATGTCGGCGAAGATTACACTCTAAAGGTAAAGAGTACACCGATAATGGCATCCTTTACTCGTGTTGGCGGACGCTATGTGTTTGACCCATCAGCAGAAGAAGAATTAGGTGGAGATGAACGCATTCACATCACACTTGGAGATGAAGGTCACCTCCACTCCTTACAGAAGGGGCTAAAAGGGGTATTCACTCCGGAAGAATTTGCAGAGATATTCGATGTCGCACAGTCTCGCTGTGTTGACCTTCGTAAACTCGTAGCAAACCAGGAGGGGAACTGATTGGCAAAGAGAACACAAAAAGCAGGCGCAACAGCAAGATTCGGAGCACGATATGGTGTTTCTGTTAGACGTAATTCAGGTATTGCGCTAGCAAAGAAGACTGCAAAATATACTTGTCCGGTTTGCCAATACCGAAAGGTTTCTCGCAAGTCCGTAGGAATTTGGTCTTGCTCAAAGTGTAGCCACACATTCGCTGGCGGAGCTTGGGAACCATTCACTCGCGCATCAGATGCAAACAGTCGTATCCTTAGACGCTCTGTTGAAGGTGCAACTACTGCTGACATGGCTTATATCGCACAGCAAGCAGCTCTTGATTACGAGCGCCGTCTTGCTGCGGGCGAACTTGACGAAGAGGAGTGATCTCTACCCTTCGGGGTAAAGGCAGGTGGTTTGATGACCCCGGCTTGGAAACTCAATTTAACAGTAGAGTCACGTAGTTTGCAAGAAACTAAGGCCTTAGCAGATTGTTTAACAACCGATGAACCAGTCACTTTTTCTGATGATGGCTCAAATTTCTATTTTGAACTAAATAATCTAGCGGCTAAGGACCTTAGAGCCATGTGGAATACAAGAATTAGAGGACTAATCGCAGTTGATAGTGTTCTAAAAATAATTAACGAGCATTCATCAACCCCTAGCAATTGAGAGATAATGGTGAGAGTATGACAACAATGGAACAACTTCAGGTAGTCGTCAACAATATGCAGGCAGCTCGTAGCCAAGTGGCTTCGCTAAAAGCGCAGGTGCAAGAATTGGAAATGACGATTATTACAGTTAAGGAACAACCTAGTGAACTTGCATTGCACAAACAATTGAGCGGCGTTCTCATTGAAGTTGCAGATAGAGATGCACTGGTAACTGAATTGGAAACAACCTTGAATTCTCTAAAAGAACATCTCGAGAGATTTTTGGAAAGAGAAAATCAGTTGATGGAAACTTATCAAGAACTCAAGAAAGTCTTAGAGGGAGAGTCGTGAGTGAAGATATTCAATCCAAAGCGGCTCAACTAGATGCATTGCATACATGGTTGAATGATGCTTGCTCACGAGGTACTGTGCCAGTTTTAACTGGTAAAAATGGTGACATGGACACCATTGGCTCCGCTATTGCACTTGCATCTATTGATTCCAATATGATGGCAGGCGGACTGCACTTAGGAAGAGTTGCAAAAAGAGTAGTTAAAAAATTACAAGCACCCTTTAGAAAAATGTCAGCTCATAGCCCTGCTTGGCCAGTAAATTTAGGCGGTATTGTCGTTGTTGATGCTGCTGCATTAGGGCAAGTCGGTATCGAATTGCCAGAAGGTGTACCACTATGTATTTTGGATCACCATTCAACAAATGATTGGCAATTGAATGAAGGTGACTTGAATCTCCAATGGGATGTTAGGGCTACAACGCAAATAGTCAATGATTACTTGCATAAATTCTATCCACAATCTCTAACTGTTCCTGTACGAAAAATGCTTCTCGCTGGATTGATTACCGATACTGCAAGATTCAAGCACTCCGATTTAGGTGCATTTCAAACAGCGGTTAGTCTTCTTGCAGACGAATCTTTTGATTATGCTGCATTTTTACAATTTGTTGAAACAGAAATAACAACTCCAAGTGAACGAGGTTCTCTAGTTCGTGGCTTATCTCGCTGTAATAGCATTGAAGCAGGACCTTGGAATCTTGTTCATTCATATTCAGGAACGCTAGAAGGACGGTTGGCCAGTCTAATACTGGGAACAGGAGCAGAAGTATCCCTAGTATCCAGATTTCGAGATGGTGAAACACGTCTGACGGCAAGGGCGCCGAGATCTAGTACAGAACAAGGAGTTCACTTAGGCAATATTATGCAAAAGGTGGCTGAACAAATTGGTGGCGAAGGCGGAGGACATGATGGCGCTGCAGGTTGGAGTGGAAAATCAGACCGGATTCGAGCTGAAACAGCATTTATTTCTCATCTAACGCAGTCTAAACGAAAGGAGGATTGAAAATGAGTCAAATTAATGTATCTCAAGCACCAGGATATTACATATCAAAGTGGAGAAAACTAGGTCCTGTTGATATTGAAACCGCTACTATTTGGCGTGATGAGATGGGTTTTGATAATTGGCTGAGTATTGCTGAGGCTGGATTGTTTTTGGATGCTGCAGAATTGGTTGGACTTATCACTCCACAATTTACCGCTGCACAAGCAGCAACCTTCTCATTGGTTAGGCGCCGTATGTTAGGGGATACTCACTTACTGAATTCAATTGAAGATGCAATTGTAATTTGTCAAACTCCAGAAACTCGTGATCTCGTTTTAGAAGGACGTCTAAGAATGGAAAAAGGGCTAGTTTGCTTTGAAATGGGCGAGGTTGAAACTGCTCAAGAAGATTTGAATTGGGCCGAGGTTCGGTTGAAGAGTGTTGCAAAGGCGGGAAGAGAACATGATTTGTCCCTTCTCAATAAAGCTGCATTCCATATGGCAATTGGTCAGCAATTGATGGCTCTTCAGGTCTATGGAGACATCTCAAGAAGCGAAGGCCATGCCCATGAAACAATTGCAATATCACGTTTAGGTGCTAGCAGAATTAGAGCATCAATAGGCCACATGTTTGATGCTGCACGCCATGCTTGGAATGCTCATGAACATGCAATCTTAGCGCAACAATTCGGCATGGCACTGGAAGCGGGCTCACTATTCATTGAATTATCAATCGGCAATCAGAAAGAAGATGCTGAAAGGATGTCAATACAAGTAAACAATGCAAAACCAAGAGATATTGATGAAGATGCTCCAATACTAGAAGTAAACCCACTCGATATTATCGGTGTTTTCGAATGGTGCGTAGAAAGGTTGCCAGAAGACACACTTGGAGAAGATAGACCTGATCTACGTGCTCTGATATCAATCGCTTCAAAACTTGGAAAATTAGCAGAAGTTGAATTATTTGCTAAATTAATGAAGGAACCTAATTCGGTAGACGATCCAATGTTAGCTGCTATTTGCCAAGCGATTTGTGAGGATGAAACTGAAAAGTCCAAATGGATTACTCGACTTACTGAACTAACAATAATTACAGAATAATACAACTGTAATTCTATAGAGAATGTGCCCACGCTGATAATTCTTCAAATTCTTGAATAGTCCATTGAATTACAGGTGGTGTTTCAGACCACCATTTTACTTGTTTGACCTTTTTATCATCCACACTCCATGAATGTTGTAAATTATCTTCAACAATAACATGGCCGACCCATCCATTTGGATAATAATCATAATTCCATGAGATCAATTGACCACTTAGCCCAGTCTCTTCTTCTAGTTCCCGCAGCAAAGCCTGCTCTGGGCTTTCACCTGATTCTAAATGACCACCAGGTATTTCCCAACCTCTATCTGGATGTTCAACAAATAATACGCTACCACCATCACCCATTTTTGTAATTGATTGCCCTTTTTTGGTAACCCAAGCCAAAACAAAAACTGGCTTTTGCTCGTTGTTGGAATCGAAACTAACCATATATTCACCTCAGAAGGCCTGCTGAGCTTTTTCAAGCCATTCTTCTGCCCAATCTTCTCCACTAGCTACAAGTCTTCTTGCGAGGAAAAAGGCCTCACTTGCATTTCCAGAATCTAATAATTCTTTCATTTTATTCAAATCTGGATGTTCTTTGTCGGTAAGATCTGCCTCATCTGGAAGCGCAATAGTAGACTCCATATCCGTTCCTTGTGGATTCTTTGAGATTCTTTGAGAGAGCGATTCCATTTGTTGCAGGAATGTTGATCGCTTAGTAATATCAGGTCCGGACCAAGGTTGCTTATCCTCGCCATCCATTGCCCCCTTGAGACGCAATAGAAATTCATCTCTTGGAGTTTGATGAGGATTTATTGCTTGAACGTGGTCATAGCAAGACCATGCTTCATCAATCTCCCCTCTCCTTTCATGTAATCTACCTAACTCCATCCATAATTCATGATTATTTGGCCTGTGAGCCAACAAGTGCCTAGACAATTCAATGAATAATTCGATATGTCCATTTTCTCTGAGCCTCTCTAAGCGCCGACCATAGATGATGTTGGCTCTTTGGTCACTGAAATCTAGTGTTCTACATCGCTGTGCAAATTCAACAATTCTTTGTTCTACTAAATCTTGCTCTCCATCATCTGTATTGGAAATTACTTGCCACCACACATCAGGATCTAGTGGGTCACGGGTAAATGCTGCGACAAGTAACTCAACTCCAACCATTAGAAAATCAATATCTTTCAATTGATCTACTAACTCTGGGTCACGACCAAGAATAACAAAAACATCTTCCAATACTGCATTGAGTCCTTCACCATCACTATTTATTAATTTAATATCAGCCAAACATTGCCAGTTTCTTTGGTCAGTGAAATCATGCAAGATTGCTTGTCTAGCATTTTGTTCAGCCCAAGCCATATTCTCTTCTTCTCTAGAAGTATCACTTGCTGCGAGACGAGTGAATTTCTGGGCTTGGGACCTAAATCGATTGCCTAGATTACGGCGAGGGTGTTGTAAAAGGTCACCACTTTCACTCGCCATGTTTTTGTTTGAAACGCTATTAGCACTTCAAATAACTGCCTCAATGTCCTAATTATCTTCCATTAACAAATAGAATCAAAACTGTGAGGAACTCACATTACGGAATGGAAATCTTCAGCATTCTTGTCTAAGGAGATTGTTGCATCGAATCCGACTTTAGATGTGGTCGCATCTTCATTTCTAGAAGGATCTAGCGATGAACCCTTTTGATTGGATAAGATTACAGTATCTACATCAGGTTGCCAGCGAGTAACCATAGCCCATTCGACACGAACTGGATCGGTGATGTCTATATCTTGATCAACGATTGTGACCATTTTCATCGAGCGATGTCCAGCCAAAGCAGCATTGATTGCTTTAATCGGATCATCTTGGTGTAGTTTGTTTATTTTTACAACTGCTGATAACCAACCGCAACCACCTTCGGTCATATGAACATCCAAGCACTCAACTACCTCGTTGACCGCTGATTTTATTGTAGGAGAACGAGGTAATCCCATCAGTGTCTTGTGTTCCGCTTCACCTGGTATTAAGGCGTGGAAAATTGGATTATTTCTATGCGCTACTCCTTCAATTTCTATCACTGGTTCTTGGCGAACATCATCAACTGTTCCAGTAATATCAACATACGGTCCTTCATCATCATCTTCCATAGTAATATTGCCCCACATCACATACTCAGAGTTGGCAGGTGCGACAATTCCATTTGGCATAGTTGTCAAATTGAGTGGAGTTCCATACAACTTTTGATGCAGTGCTGCAGCAATTGTCAACTCGTCCACGTTATCATCGAAAGACATTGCCGCTGCCAGTAATACAACTGGGTCTGGTGCATTTACAATTGCAATTTTTACTGTTCTTCCTTGTTCTCTTGCAGCCATTGCCATAGTCCTCAAGTGGCGAGGGACTAATCTGACTACCAAATGATTCTTATCGCGAACAAATTGGCGGTGAAATGACATATTACGAATTCCATTATCCTCTGCAATGATTACACTTGCAGAAACATATCGCCCTCTATCTTGGGGCCAATGATGAGGAATTGGTAACTTTGTAATATCTACTTCCTCTTGAATATTTTCAAAACATGGTGATTCGTTGGGGCTGATTATTTGTGGCTGTTGCGGATTGCTCATCGCCCATCCCAAAGTATCGATATAATCCTCCGGCGATATTCCAATTGCCGCACATAATCTTTCACGTGTCAAAAGATTGACAGCTGCCCTTTGACCTGGGCATTCAATGATGTTTTCAAAAATAGTCAAGGGGTGTCCATTGTTCCTAGAATGCTCCCACATCCCATGAATTACACTCACTGCATCCTTTTCGGTAGTTGCTGCTGCGAGGTGGTCGCGAAAGGCCATGGCCACTCCACCTCAATCCGATGTTTCAACTTTCTTCATCAAAAGGGATAAAACAAGACGTGTAGGCCAAGAGGCTATGCGTTCTTATCAATCCTCAATACCCGCTTAGTTGATATATGGGAGGCAAGACGGCGAACTGCTTCAATGCGGTGATTATGATGGGTCGAGGATTATTCGCAGGTGCTAAAATGGCAAAGGACCGTCAAAAGTTTAGATGGTCAGACCGCAGATACAAGAAGCGTATGCTGCAATCTCGTGCTAAGCACGACCCTCTTGCAGGTTCAACACAAGCAAAGGGAATCGTTATTGAAAAAGTCGGTATCGAAGCTAAACAACCTAACTCCGGAATTAGAAAGGCGGTAAAGATCTCTCTTATCAAGAACGGAAACAAACTTACTGCTTTCGCACCAGGTGATGGTGCTATCAATTTCATTGATGAACACGACGAAGTAATGGTCGAAGGTATCGGTGGACGTATGGGACGTTCCTATGGAGATATTCCTGGAGTTCGTTACAAGGTTATTCAAGTAAATGGTGTATCACTTGACGAAATGGTTCGTGGACGTAAGGAGAAGCCAATCCGCTGAGGTGAATTATCATGTCTGAAGATGCAGAAATCATTGAGGAAACTGTTGAAGAAGCAGTGGAAGAAGTTGTTGAAGATGTTCGTCCAATCGCAGGAATCGGAACTTTAGTATTCGGTAAGTGGGATGCTTCTGAAATTACTTGCAAAGATCCAGGTCTAGCACCTTATATCAATCTCTCAACCGTAGGAATTCCACATACTGGTGGACGTCATGCAAATGCTTGGTTTGGAAAAGCAAAGCTTAGTGTTGTTGAGAGATTCATCAACAAGTTGATGAGAACTGGTCCATATACTGGTAAGAAACAAGGTGCAATGAAAGCATTTGAATCTTCATTAGATCAAATCGCATCAAAATCTGATTCAAATCCATTACAAACTTTTGTTGACGCAATTTGTAATGCAGCTCCTATGGAAGAAATTACTCGTATCAAGTTCGGTGCAGTATCTCAACCAAAGGCAGTTGACTCTTCTCCATCTCGCCGTTTAGATGTAGCACTTCGCAATCTTGCACAAGGTGCACAACAAGGTACTCATAAATCTAAGAAAACCTTGACGAACTGTATCATCAATGAATTAAGTAAAGCTGCAGTTGGAGATATTACTTCATTCGCAGTTTCTAAGAAAGAAGAATTGGAACGCATCGCTGCTTCCGCTCGTTGATTTTAGCCTCAACCGAAGTACTCGGGAGTCTATTCTCCCCAACAGTCAAAAGCAGTAGGCACACCGCAATTTCATGGGTCAAAGTGATTACAACATGAAAATCAGTTGGGTTAATGCTTTATTCCTGACTTTGACCCCTATTGTTGGCTTTGCAGGTGCTGCCGCTTTATGGAATAATTATGGCGCACCAGGACTTTTTGAAGGAGCAATATTTGTTTCAATGTATTTTGCATGTGGATTATCTATTACTGGAGGATACCATCGACTATTCTCACACAGAGCCTATGAAGCTCATTGGCTCGCAGTACTTTTTTACACCATATTTGGCGCTGGAGCATTCCAGAATTCTGTAATAGAATGGTGCAGCGACCATCGCAATCACCACAAAATGGTAGATACTGATAACGATCCTTACAATGCAAAGAGAGGATTTTGGTATTCACATATGATTTGGGTTATGACGGTTGATGAAAGCCTCCCAAATGATTTCTCCAATGTAAAGGATCTTGAGGCGAACAAAATTATCGCTTGGCAACATCGAAATATTTTCAAAATTGGTGTTGCATCCGGATGGCTTTTACCGATGGCAATTGGATACCTATATGGTGGAATACCATATGCAATTAGCGGGTTCATTTGGGGCGGAGTGCTACGAACAGTAGCAGTACACCACGGTACATTCTGTGTCAATTCAATCGCACATATATTTGGAACTCAACCATATGATGACACAAATACAAGTCGTGATTCATGGTGGGTTGCATTCTTAACGTTCGGTGAAGGATACCATAATTTCCACCACATATTCCAAGCAGACTATCGAAATGGAATCAAGTGGTATCACTTCGATCCTACAAAGTGGTTAATCAAAACATTTTCAATATTCGGACTTGCAACTAAATTAAAGAAAACACCTCAGCATTCTATAGACATTGCAATATTAGATATGAAAATTAAGAAAAATACTCAGATATTAGAACAAAGTAGTGTTGACTCAGCACCTTATGTTGAGAAAATGAAGAGCACTAGAGATGGCCTTCGCTCAGCTATGTTCAGCCTACACAAAGCAACAAATGAAATGAAACAAGGCGAATCTAAGAACTCAGATGAACTATCTGCTAAGATCATTCAATTAAAACAAAATGTAGTGGATGGAGAAACTGAAATTTATGCCATCTTTAAAGACATAAGAAACGCTAAGCCAAATAGTGCTTGAATCTCTAAAAAAGAGCGCCACTGCTCATGTTTTTTGAGCATATTTGATGAGTCGGTTTGATAAACCCCTTGCTGGTGGCCAAATCCAACGGACTGGTGTTTATATGGGACGAAAGGAAGACAATATCAAGAAGGCAACTGAAGTAATGTATATCTTGCCTCAAATTCGAAATTTATGTATTGCTGCGCATATCGACCACGGAAAGACTACTCTTTCCGACAATCTAATCGCTGGTGCAGGTATGATGTCAAGCGAACTTGCTGGTTCAGCACGTGTTTTGGATTTTGATGACCAAGAATCAGCTCGTGGAATTACAATTAACGCAGCTTCTGCATCTATGGTTCACGATGTTGATGAAGTTCCATATCTAATCAACCTAATTGACACACCTGGTCACGTTGACTTTGGTGGTGACGTTACTCGTGCAATGCGAGCAGTTGATGGATGTTTTATTCTTGCTTGTGCTGTTGAAGGCCCAATGCCACAGACTGAAACTGTTGTCCGCCAAGCATTGAAGGAAAAGGTAAAGCCGGTTCTTTTTATCAACAAAGTAGACAGACTAATCAACGAATTACAAGTTACACCTGAAGATATGATGACTCGTTTCTCTGAGACTATCAAGCAGGTTAACCGACTTATCAAGCAATTCGCTCCTGATGAATTCAAGAAGTCTTGGCAAGTTTCTGTCGCAGACGGAACTGTTGCTTTTGGTTCAGCATATCACAACTGGGGAATCACAGTACCTTATATGGCTAAATCTGGAATCTCATTTACTGATATCTTCGCATACTGTAATGATGAAAACCAAGTAGAACTTGCAACAAAAGCACCTGTTCACGAAGTTCTTCTCGACATGGCTGTATCAAAGTTACCTGGTCCTGTAGAGGCTCAACCATACCGAATTCCAAACATTTGGAATGGAGATATTGACTCGCCTATGGGCAAGTCTATGGTCAATTGTGATCCTGATGCAGAACTTGCAATGATGATTACAAAAATTTGGATGGACCCACATGCAGGAGAAGTAGCTGTAGGAAGATTGTATTCAGGTTCTATTTCCCAAGGTGAAACAGTTTACGCAATCGGTGCTGCAAAGCCAGAGCGTGTTCAACAAGTTTCAATGATGGTTGGAGGAGACCGAATTACTGTACCTAAGGTAGTTGCTGGAAACATTGCTGCGCTAACCGGTATTCGTTCCGCTGCTGCAGGTATTACGCTTTCACGTGACAAAGACTTCATTCCGTTTGAAGCAATCCGCCATTACTCAGACCCAGTGGTTACTGTTGCTGTAGAACCAAGATCCATGAAGGACCTTCCAAAGTTCATCGACGCACTACGTTCTCTAGCAAAGGCTGATGCTTCACTACAAATTACTACCAACCAAGAAACAGGTGAGGCTCTACTCGCTGGAATGGGTGAATTGCATTTGGAGATTACAGTCTACCGTATTGAAGAAGAGCAAAATATCAAGGTTAAGGTAAGCCCTCCTATTGTAGTCTACCGTGAAGGTATCGAAGGCAGCAACAGAGGACATCCATTTGAAGGAAAGTCTCCTAACCGACACAACCGATTCTTCTTTGAAATTGAACCACTTAGTGAAGAGGTAGTCGCTGCACTCCGTGCTGGAGATCTCGGCGATGGTCCTGTCAGACCAAATGATGCTAAGGAAACTGGAAATAAATTCGGAGAATTAGGAATGAATAAGGATTTGATGAGAAAGATTTACGCAATCAATGGAACAAATGTTCTAGTTAACGATACCAAGGGTATTCAAGGACTCCACGAAACTCGTGAATTGATCATTGAAGCTTTCAAGGAAGTTTGTACCAAAGGACCTGTTGCTGACGAACCTGTTCAAGGAATGTTCGTACGCCTAACTGATGCAAAGTTGCACGAGGATGCTATTCACCGTGGACCTGCTCAAACTATCCCTGCTGTCCGTAATGGAATCAAGGGTGCAATGCTTCGTGCACGCACAGTAATTCTTGAACCAATGCAGAAGGCATTCGTTTCAGTTCCTAATGATTGGCTAGGTCAAGTAACTCGTGAAGTTACTAACCGCCGTGGAATTATCGAAGACATGCCAAGCGATGGTGAAGTGACTACTGTTGTTGGTGTTCTTCCTATTGCAGAAACTTTCGGTTTCTCTAACGATATTCGAGCTGCATCTCAAGGACGTGCAATTTGGAACACTGAGAATCTAGGTTTCCAAATTCTTCCACCTCAGTTATTCGACAAGGTAGTAGCAGAAATTCGTACTCGTAAGGGTCTGAAGCCTGAGCCTAACTCCATTGGATACTACTCAGAGTGAATGAGATGAATGGCTCAATAGCGGGTCTTTTTGCTGCTCCCAAGGGCGGAGTTCCCAAGCCATTGGTTCAGAGTTTACAGATTACAGTTGATGGTTGCGTAGGAGACTTCCAACGTGATAAGAAACATCATGGTGGTCCTCAACGAGCGGTATGTTTGTTTAGTGAGGAAGTGATTACCATGCTTCAAGCAGAAGGCCATCCTGTATATCCTGGTTCAGTCGGAGAGAATATTCTTCTTCGCGAAGTGGATTGGAAAATGATCGTCATAGGTAGTAAATTTCATTTCGATGAGTTGGTACTTGAAGTTACTTCAGATGCTCCACCCTGCAAAACAATACGTGATTCATTTACCGATGGTTGCTTCAAGACAATTTCATCTAAAGTTGCTCCGAACTTAACGCGTTGGTATGCTAAGGTCATCAATGAAGGACAAGTTCGCATCGGTGAGAAGGTTCTTCTCAATTGAGACGCATCAATTGTAAGTCGGTTAATTCTCTCAATGCCATTAATGCTGGAGTTTGAGGAATTCTATCAAGAAGTAGATGTGCTTGAGCATGATATTCCTCTGCACGTTGTCTCCCATAATCAATAGAACCTAATTTTTGAAGTGCATCAATACCAGCGCTTACTTGTTCTGCACTAGCCTCTTCTTCCTTACCCAATACATTGAGCAAGGTTTGCTTTTCAGGGCAATCATCTTGCTTCAAAGCGTGAATTACCATTAGAGTTCTCTTACCTTGGGCAATGTCAGAGCCTGCAGGCTTCCCTAATTGCTCAGTAGAAGATTGTATATCTAGTAAATCATCCATTAATT
>JAOMOG010000025.1 GCA_028353405.1 Candidatus Poseidoniaceae archaeon
TCTGCTATGAGCGACGACAATGAACCCGACAATACGGGCCGTGATATTTCTGAAGAATTCGTTGCAGTTGAGAGAGAACTTCGGGCTGAATCGTTTTTGGATTCAATAAAAGACCAGTTACCTGGGATGTTTGGAATGGCATTTATGTTCGTTATTACCATTCTAATTGCACTTTTTATCAGACCTTGGTATGATATTGCTGGTCTGCATGCATTTGGAGAAGCAGGTGCTACTCAAGTCAAATATATTGCAATGGAATTGGCTTTTATCTTTATTTTTACAATAATGATTTTACTATTGGCCAAATACAAAAAGGACTGGGTCATCAAATATGGAATAATGGGTATTTTAGCAATTGCATTGATGTACACAACAGTACCTCTCGCACATATGTTGGTAATTGATTTTGATTCTGAACCTTTTGAATATGATGAAGTCTCAACCAATACCAGCGAATCATATCTTGTAAATTATGGAATGGAAGGCTTCCTAACAACTGAATTGACTGGGGAAGCCGATGGTCCATGGGATGATTCTGTAAGTTATTGGCATGGCCAGCCGTTTGATGGTGAACCGGTATGGCAGGTTGACCAACAACGCAACCCTGGAAACGATCTGGGTGATACAAGAGTTGTACTAAATGGCAATCTTGCAACATTTACAAACGGTCTTTGGATTTGGACTATCGATATGGATAGTGGTGAAAAACTTAATACATATGCTTGCCACTTAGTAGATCCTGTTCAAGGAGTAATTCCTCTACCAAATATGCACACTGCTTGTTCTTTGGCAGTTCTGATTGATGATTCAATGTATATGGTTTCCAACGATGATTCGATATATCATTATAGGGTTTTTGAAGAACAAATGGTATATCAAGCATCATGGTCATTACCAACTAATATTGGCATTACTGATGGAGTTCTATATTCTGAAGTTATTTCTGAAGACAGATTACTAATCACTACTATAACACAAGTATGTATTGTTGAATTAGCAGAAACAAATGGCGCCCTATTACCTTCACTTGAGATTGAACCTGCTGCAACTGCATTCGTAAGAAATTCTACCGGCTATTATGTAAGTTCTGATTTCGGACATTCGCCATGGTCTAATGAAATAATGGAAAATGCTAGTGCAGATACAGGATTTATCCTGATTGGAGAAAATAATGGTAATGTTCTTGGTTTTGAGTGGAATCAATCCGCTGAAGTTGAGGTCGTGGAACAAACAAAAATGCATTTGATGGATTTCGCAGAAACAATTCAGTCTGCTAGATTAACCGACTTGGATGTTTCTGGATATACAGACATGCTCATTACCACAGGTGATACAGCACACTGGCTTCATGGTGAAGCACTGGTTAACAGAATTTCATTCCCTGTTGATGATAATTTTACAACCGGTTATTTTGTTGATGAGTCGAATACCAGTTCTCAATTTGTAGCACTTTACGACAATGATGGAACTACTGCTAAACATGGAGAGGTGACCGGTGAAATGATGACATTGACCGGATTACAACTGTATGATGGACCATTTATGGTTGGGTTGATCGTTGCTATTGCATTAATGATTTTACTATATGTTCACAGTGAATGGTATGTGGTTAACACCGTTGGAGTATTGGTTGGTTCTGGAGTCATCGTAATGCTCGGTGTTGCATTCGTTCCCTCACTGATAATCATCTTCATGATAGTTGCAGCAATATATGACGCGTGGGCGGTTTACAAGTCTAAACATATGCTTGCATTAGCCGATACGATGATTGGTTTACGATTACCAATTCTACTAGTTGCCCCTCAAAGCAAAGGATACTCATTCAAGGAAGGTCAAACATCGATTAGCGATAGGGGTGGAGAAATACCAGTTCAACCACCTGCTCAAACAACGACTAAAAAAGCCAAGAAAAATGGTGGAGAAGCGATGTTTATGGGTCTTGGCGATGTCATCTTCCCTGGTATGCTAGTTCTATCATGCGCTCAATGGCTCGATGAGTCTGCAGCAATACCTGTCGCAATGGGAGCATTGGTCGGTGGCCTACTCGGATATGCAGCATTGATGTATTTCGTTGCCCAAGGAAAGGCACAAGCTGGATTACCTCTCCTCAATGGTGGTGCAATCTTAGGATACTTAATCACAGGATTATTCTTCATTGGAACATCATTATTAGATTTCGGAATTAGTTGGTGAAAATAATGCTTGATATTACCTTGTTTAGAGAAAACCCGCAATTGATATTTGCGGATCACGATAAGCGTGGTATTGCCCATGATAAAGTTCAACAAGTGATTGATCTAGACATAGAGTGGAGAGAATTACAACATCAAACCAACCAACTGAGAAAACAAAAGAATGTCGCTGCTCGAGGCATTGGAGAGGCGATGAAATCAGGAAACCGTGATGAGGCAGAGAAGATTAAGGCTCAAGTTGCAGATTTAGGAACAGAGATTACTACAGCAGAAAGTGCAACCGATGAAGCTCTTGCTCAAAGAGATAAGATTAGGATGTCAATTCCAAATATCCTTCATCCAGATGTACCAATAGGTGAGGACGAAGGTGGTAATACACAACACAGTGTTCATGGTCAAAAACCAATTTTTGATTTTGAACCTCGCACTCATAACGAATTAATTGAAATCAATAAATGGGTAGATCTGAAACGAGCAGCAAAGATTGTTGGTTCACGTTTCTTCTTCCTAAAGGGTGACTTGGCTCGCTTAGAATTTGCATTACAACAATATTCAGTTGAGTTCATTCGCCAAAGGGGCTTCACTTTCGTTCAACCCCCTGCTATGATGAATAGAGAAGCCTACGAAGGCGTTACTGATTTGTCTGACTTTGAAACTGTAATGTATGGAGTTAAACCTGAACAATTCTACATGATAGCCACTGCTGAACACCCATTGACGGCGATGTTCATGGATGAGACAATCCCTGAAGAACAATTACCACTGAAAATGGTTGCTGTTTCTCCATGTTTCCGTAGGGAAGTGGGTTCACACGGTCAATCCGATTTAGGGATTTGGCGAGTCCATCAATTCACAAAAATTGAGCAAATCGTTTTCGCAACACCAGAGCAATCATGGCAAATGCAAGAAGAATTATTGCAAAATTGTATCGACTTATGGGATAGTTTGTCAATTCATTACGAAGTGGTCAATATCTGCACCGGCGATATGGGTACTGTTGCGGCAAGAAAGTACGATCTTGAAGCATGGATTCCTGGTGCTAACCAATACAAAGAAATCGTCTCTTGTTCAAACTGTACTGATTATCAAGCCAATAGATTGAACATTCGCTATGGCCAACCTGGCCATGCTGGACAACCTATTGCACATACTCTAAATTCAACTGCTGTGGCAACATCTCGTGCATTGGTCGCAATCATGGAACAAAATCAGCTTGAAGATGGCAGAGTTAAAGTTCCTGAATGCTTAGTACCATTGATGGGTGGTAAAACCCATCTAGAACCTTGTCAGTGGTGATTACATGCGTTGTCTTTTCCTATCTTTATTGCTTGTACTCGCCCCTTTGAGTGGGTGCTTCGGAGAAGATGCTGGAGATGATGTTGCGCCAACTCTGAGTGTCGCTGATGTTTCCATGGCTACTCGTGGACAATACATGACTATCGAAGTGGATTCGAATGTGGATTGGACATTCAATCGATCTGCAGGATTGTTCTATGTAGATGAGTTTGGTGTACTAAGAGACCCTTTGACAACTACATTCCCTGCAGAAAAGAAATCACTTGAATTATTGGTACTGGACAGTGAGAGAGAATCTGTTAACATTTCAGTTACTGCAGGTGACGAATTCTGGAATGCAACCCTAATGCTTGAAGATAGTCAAGAAATGATGCTTGTAGATGGTAGGCGTGCTTACGATACTATCGATATGTTAACCAGTTCACACAACAACAGATGGTGTGCTAGTGCATCGGTTCACGAAGGTGGTTCTGCATACGAAGCTGCGGCTGAAGCAATGGCTGAAGATATGAGGGAAATGGGATTCGATTTCGTTGAAGTAACTCGATACGATGATGACCCTGACCAATTGAATGTTGTTGGCTACAATTGGGGTAGAATAAATCCTGACGAATACATAGTCGTAGGAGGTCATTTCGATATTGCTTACTTATTCACGCCACCAGGAGGAGGTACAAACGAAGGCGCAAATGATGACACTTCAGGATCTACTGTGTCCTTAGAAATGGCTCAGGCATTGGCCAAGATGGAGTTCGACCATACTGTTGTTGCAGCATTGTGGGCATGTGAAGAGGAAGGGCTTCTAGGCTCTTTGGCATATGTTAACCACTTACCTGAAAATGTGACAGTAAAGTCGTACCTAAACTTCGACATGGTTTCTCTGAACTACCCAATCATACCTGCATCTGAACCAATTATCGGCCCGGGTGGAGAAGTTTTCTCTGCAACAAAATACGAATGGCAGATTAGTATTGCTGGTGCAAGTGAGAGCAATATGCAGATAATGTACGAGTGGGTTGGAACTACAATAGAAGATGACCTTTCATACAGACCAACAGAGGCAAATCCGATTAATTGGCAGATTGCAGAATCATGTGCTTCAGACCACTGTGCGTTCTTTTCTGCTGACTTCCCTACTTTCAACTTCTTCAGCCCTGGCGGAGAAATTTCATTCTGGCAAGAATGGCACTCGCCATCAGATACACTAGATTTCATGACTGCTAAGGCTGGTGGGCAAGAAGGAATGTCGAGTGGTTTCAACAGTCTTGTTTGGTCATCACTCGACCTCTTCGTACGAATTGATAATTCTGATGAGTCATTTCAAGGACGCTGGTATTCAGCCCCTGCTGAAGAATAATTGGAATTAATTTATTAGATTACAGCATACTTTGTTCAATCCATTACATGTCTCTGAAAAGATAGGCTTCGATTTAGGTTACATTATATGCAATATGTTGGAGGCAAATACATGAACTGGAATTTATTTGCCATATTCCTAATTTTAGGTTTTACATTTTCAACTTCAGGTTGTCTTGGAACGAGTGAGGTTCGTTACACTTACTCGATGGAAGATTCAACGGATAATACAAACTCGGATGAGACCTCCGATCTCCTGTTCACACTTACTTTAAACAGTGGAATGGATATGGCAATTTCCGAATTAGATATAATTGTCAAGCAAAGAGGCATCTCTCACGTCTGTACAACCTCTGGTGGTGAAGGAAATTGCACTATAGTGCAGTTATTTGATTCAGATGAATCACTATGGGAAATTGGCGAAACTTTGATGATCAATGAAAATGGTGTTGATATCTGTTCGAATGATTGTATCATCACACTCGCCATCTCTGGTCCGAAAGATTCCAAAATAATTGGCCCGACCATCATCAGCACCTCGTGAAAGTGATTCGCATCTATTGAAATCAATCTAATCATAAAGACAAATCCGCTGATGCTTCAAATCAACCACAGACCTATAGAATTGTACCAAGATTGGTATGAATAGCAATTCGCATCGGCCGAGTATAACATCAGATAACTGCTCTCGGTGAAAGTAGTAGAATCCCACTCGAGGTCAATAGTGAAAGTTCCATCTGCATTTGAAGCATAACAAGTGTAAACCCATTGAGAATCATCGACATCGTATTGAGCAACTCCAAACCTTTGTTGTGGGCTAAAGGTTTTCCCAGTTAAGACATAGACTCTATCCAATTCTGCTACAGAGCAGGGAATAGAAGAATTCAATTGGATTCCCATCGTAATGAATTGATTACTTTGGCATGATGAATAATCAAATGTTAATCCTGAATTGACATATATATTTTCAGATGTAGCACTAACTCCCCAAAATGGTGAGCCTCCACTAATGTTTTCAAATTCGTAAAACAATAATGGCATTGAATGACCTGACAAATCTTTAATCTCAAAGTGAAGATGTGGCCCTGTACTCCAACCCGTATTTCCACTCAAAGCGATGTTTTGTCCAGCATCAACACTATCGCCAACTTCGACAAGTGATCCATTTACAGTCAAATGTGCATACATAGCAAAAGTGGAATCTCCATGGTCAATAATGATGAAATTTGATTCGTTTTCACAGGCTGATGTGGGGCAGCCGGTGGAAAAGTTCTCCACTACTTGAATTACAATTCCCGATATTGCCGCAACTATAGTAGTGTTTTCTGGGATAGGGAAATCAACAGCATTTAGCATGTGATCATTGTGGCTGACAAAACCGTTTGAGGCCTGAGATACTGTAATATTAAATCCATACTGGAAGGGTAAGTACGTCCAAACGACATCATCAGAGATGCACTTGCCATTCATTTCTTTTGTGTTGCTTGAACATGTAAGTTGCCCATCCTCAAGTTGCTCTATCTGCTCCTCAAGTACCGTTATATTACCAGATAAAGTAGTGGCGAGGTTTTGATAATAATCACTTTGAGATTGTAAAACTAAGATAGCTGCATTATTAGCAGACAATTGCTGTTGTAAATTTACGATGGTGGCATTATTAGCAGACAATTGTTGTTGTAAATCTAATAGCGAACTGTTGAGAGAAACGATTGTCGTATTCAGTGATAACATGTCATTTTGTAAACTTTCAATGGATGCGTTCAAAGCATCACTTTGCTCACTAGAAGTTGAAAGAGAATCATTCAAGTCCATTTGCAATTGGCTTAAATCAGTCAAATTTTCTGATAATTGTATTTTGATCTCATCTATCTGCAAGTTTAATCCGCTGACATTTACTTCCGATTGGTTGTACTTCATCTGCCATTGTGAAAGTTCAATCAAAAGATTTTCTCTCTCATCTTGCAAAGATTTTATGTCAACATTTAATTGTTGATTGATATCATCAACTGTTGATTTGTCCTGGTCTAATTGGTCATATTCATCTTCAATTTCCATATTATTGGAAACCGTCAAAACATTCCCTATTCCACTCAAGCCGATAATTAATATCAGTGCTAGTGTCAAATTATTTGTCGCCATAACTAAAGCACAAATTAATTCTTATTTCAAAACGATGCTGCTTTAAAGTAAGTGAATCGAATGATAAAGACAATTTCATTTACCATTATTCTTCTAAGTCAAGAAGAGTTACACCCTGTTCAACTTGGTCGCCTGCATTGAAATTAATCGCAGTAACGACCCCATCTGTTGATGCAACGATTTTGTGTTCCATCTTCATCGCTTCAAGTATCATCAAAGTAGTCCCAGCACTCACTTCTTGACCAACTGAAACCATTACTTCGAGAACTTTTCCTGGCATTGGTGCTGTCAATCCACCTTGTTCTTCACTGGCATTAGCCCCTGGTTCAATTCTTTCCAATTTGAAGGTGTGACCATTAAGATGAACCCACCAAACATCGCCAACCTTGGCTGCTCTTGCAAGATGCACTGAACCATCTGTAGTTGTTACTTGTAATCTGCCATCATTGAGAATCTGGCACGATTGGCCTTCAAAATTCCATGAATCTCCTTGCTTAGAAATAGTCACTTCGACTAAGCCATCTTCTGTTTTGAACTGGTTCTGCATCAAGGAAACCTCCTGTTCAAAGTTGTGAATGGGCTGACTGGCCCATCAGATGTATCTTGATTAGAATTAGAAGAAGTTCTGCGCTGTAGGCCATTCACCTCTGCACAAGAAGCAACTAATAGTGCAGCACTTTGAATTGATTGAGAAACATTAGGCGACCAGCCATTAGGCCAAAGCCTGTCGATTGTGGTAGTATCGGTTGTTCCGTTAATCACCTCTGATTGGTCGCACAATTCTCGCAAGAATCTGATATTAGTAGTAGTTCCTAGAACTACAAATTCGTCCAGTGCTCTTCTCATTCGCTGTAATGCTTCAGGGCGACTTGGTGCCCAAACGATTAGTTTTGCAAGCATTGGATCATAATTTGGTGTGACTTCATCTCCCTCTCTAACACCAGTATCCAAACGGACACCTGGGCCTTCAGGGGGTGAGAATACTGCCAATTTTCCAATCGCTGGAAGAAAGTTATTGGCTGCATCTTCTGCATATAATCGCACTTCAATAGAGTGACCGCGTATCATCAAATCTCCACATGACATCGGTTCACCAGCTGCGATTCTCAATTGCTCTCTAACCAAGTCAACGCCTGTAACTAATTCTGTAACTGGATGTTCAACTTGAATTCTTGTATTCATTTCAAGGAAAAAGAATTCACCATTAGGTGCTAATAAGAACTCAACAGTCCCTGCACCTTCGTAATCAACTGCTTGTGCTGCTGCAACAGCAGCACTTCCCATAGCATCTCTTATTTGTACAGTCATCGTTGCACATGGCGCTTCTTCGAATACTTTCTGATGCCTTCTTTGAACACTGCACTCTCGTTCTCCGAGATGAATAGTTCTGCCATGCCTATCGGCAAGAATTTGAATCTCAACGTGCTTAGAACCGGTTAGCAATCTCTCAATATAGACTCGACCATCACCGAATGCTGCAATCGCTTCTCGCCGAGCACCTTGGGCAGATGATATCAATTCACTTGGATCATGAACTGCCCGCATTCCTTTACCACCACCACCACTCGATGCTTTGAGAAGAAGTGGATATCCGACTCTATGGCTGGCATCTTCAATTGCTATCAAAGCGGCTTGTTCTTCAACCTCTTCGATTTCTTCACCAGGAATCACTGGAACTCCAGCATTACGCATGGTGATTCTGGCAGTCATCTTGTCACCCATTTTGGTGATTGCATCCGGACTTGGTCCGACCCATTGGATTCCCGCATCTCCTACTGCTTGAGCAAAGTCTGCTCTTTCTGATAAGAATCCAAAACCAGGATGAATTGCATCGGAGCCTGTTTCTGCTGCTATTCGTAAAATCTGTTGTTGGTCAAGATAGGTTTGGGCAATCGTATCTCCACTGAGTTGTACCGCTTCATCAGCTAATTCAACGAACAGTGATTTTGCATCATTACTGGCATATATTGCTACTGATGCAATTCCAGCCTCACTACAAGCACGGAGAATACGGCAAGCGATTTCACCACGGTTTGCCACCAGAACTTTAGTCAGTTTGTTGGCCATAATTTCACCTCTTACAATTTGAAATCGCTTATTCGCTATCTGGCTTCCAATTAGCTGGGCGCTTGTCAAGGAATGAAGAAAGGCCTTCCTGTCCTTCGTTTGATGCGCGCATTTTGCTAGTAAAATTAAGAGTCCAATCCCTCAATTCCGCATCACTCTCGGTAAATCTATCAAACTCTAATGTCAATTCTTTTGCTAATGTTACAGCGCATGGTCCAGTGGTTAGAACTTCAGCAATTACTTTGTCAACCTCTGCAATCATTTGCTCTTCGCTGTCAACCAACTTTTCAATAAATCCAGTGCGCAACGCTTCTTCACCATCTATACGGCTAGCCATCATCGCTAGTCTTCGGAAGCAAGCAGAACCTAATCTTCTGTAAACATAAGGTCCTATTACCGCTGGGAGAATTCCCAACTTCCCTTCCGACAAAGCGATTTTGATGTTGTTATTAGCGATTACATGGTCACAGCAAGCGATCAATCCAGCGCCGCCTCCAAGTGCTACTCCTTGAACTGCGGCGATGGTAAAACACGGGTGAGACCAAAGTCCGTTGAATAAACTGTCAAGTCTTTCAGAATCTGCACGATTTTCTTCCGCACTATTAGCACCTGCATCACGCATCATATTGATATCCGCACCTGCACAAAAATGACGCCCTGCACCACTGAGTACCAATGTTCTTAGGAATTGTTGACCGTTTTCATCAACCAATGAATCCAAAGCACCAGCGCTTCTTTGTGCTGTCCATTGTAAAATTTGACACAATTCGTTTATCATTTGAACGTTAAGTGCATTGAACTTGTCTTCGCGGTTTAGTGTGATGTGGCAGGTAGAACCTGAAATCTCTAAACTGATCAATTGCGTTTGCGGGGGATTTTGCATATTTGTCATGATTAAAACTCCAATTGCATTTTTAATTTTCTAATTGCATTATCACATTCGGAATACACCGAATTTATCATCAGGCATTGGTGCATTTCTCGCTGCTGCCAAACACAATCCCAATACATCTCTTGTATCTCTTGGATCGATAATTCCATCATCCCATAATCGGGCAGTGGAATAGTATGGTGAACCTTCTGTTTCGTACTTGTCTAATATCGGCTTTCTGAATTCATCTAACTCAGTTCCTTCCATCGGAGGCAATCCTTCTCTGGCCCTCTGATCTTGTTTGACCGTAGTCAATACATCAGCTGCTTGAGGACCACCCATTACTGAAATACGGGAGTTAGGCCACATGAAGAGGAATCTTGGGTCATATGCTCTACCACACATACCATAGTTACCAGCACCATGAGAGCCACCGATAATGACTGTGAATTTAGGAACATTAACGCATGATACTGCCGTTACTAATTTTGCACCATCCTTAGCAATTCCACCTGCTTCGTATGCCTTACCAACCATGAAGCCAGTTATGTTTTGCAAGAATACCAATGGGATTCCTCTTTGACCACACAACTCAACAAAGTGAGCACCTTTCAATGACGATTCTGAAAAGAGAATCCCATTATTAGCAACGATTCCGACTTTGTGACCATGGATGTGAGCAAAACCACAAATCAATGTTGTCCCATATCTGGCTTTGAATTCATGGAATCTGGAACCATCGACTATTCTCGCAATTACTTCTTTGATTGCCAATGGTGTACGGTTATCATTTGGAATTAGACCTAGCAAATCATTGACATCGTGTGCTGGTTCTTCAACTTCAGCAAAGGCCGCGGGTGCTAATTGCCTTGGACCTAGATTCTCAACGACGTTGCGAACCATTCGTAATGCTTCATTCTCATCTTCTGCGAAGTGATCTGCAACACCTGATTGAACTGTATGGACTTCAGCACCACCTAATTCCTCAGCAGTAACCTCTTCTCCAGTCGCTGCTTTGACCAGTGGAGGACCAGCAAGGAAAATCGTCCCATTGCCTTTGACTATGATAGATTCATCCGACATTGCTGGAACATATGCTCCTCCAGCAGTACAAGAACCGAGAACTGCTGCAATTTGCGCAATTCCATCCCCAGACATCTTGGCTTGATTGCGGAAGATTCTACCGAAATGGCCAATGTCTGGAAATACCTCATCCTGCAATGGAAGGAATGCGCCACCTGAATCAACTAAGTAAATACAAGGAAGGTGGTTTTCATGAGCGATTGACTGAGCACGAATATGCTTTTTAACAGTCATTGGATAGTAACTTCCACCTTTTACAGTTGCATCATTAGCAACGAATAGACATTCTCTTCCGTGTACCATTCCAATACCTGTTACCATACCTGCTGAGTGCGCTCTACCATCGTATAATTCAAAAGCAGCCAATGGAGATAATTCCAAAAATGCGCTACCTGGGTCAATGATTCGGTCTATCCTTTCTCTTGGCAACATCTTGCCGCGAGATTGATGTCTTTCGACATATTTGCCGCCACCACCATTGCTCGCGACTGAAAGGCGTTCACGAAGTGTTGCGAGTAATCCCTCATTGTGCGACTTACGAGCAATGTAGTCAGGGTCACTACGAATGATGCGCGTTGGTAATCTGTCCATTGCAACCCCTTCAAGACCAGCCAAGTCAAACTCGCATTTAACATCAAAGGCAATAACAACTCAAAGGCAATTAATTATCAAACACCAAGAATTAATCGGCCAATATCGCGAAGGCCTGGAGCCAAACCTACTATCATGACTGCTAAGACGATAAGTATGCGAAGATGACTTTGCCTGTTTTCAACTCTCATCTGAACAAACATCCAAACGATTAATCCGATTAAACAGGCCTTCAAGAGAGTGAATAACCATGCTCCTTCACCCACGGTAATTCCGAGCATTTGATTGATTTCTCCCCCTAATACGATTACGCTATTAGACACTGGATGTTTTTCACCATAACCAAAGAAATCAATTCCCATCATCGTTGCGAAACCATCAACCAACTGTCCAAAGACCATGCCGATAACCATTGGAGATGCCAGAAGTGCATTATTTGACAACTTTTCAATCGGATGATCTTTAACCAATTCTTCTTCAAACTCCCAACTCTTGAGACTAATGCCTTCGGGAAGAACACCTGCACTGAAACCGGTTAATTTCAACATTCGTGCATCTTCAATTCCTTTATTGTACATCCAATAACAAACAATAGCAGGTATTCCGATTACAATTATTACCGGCCATAGAGTGATTTCTGAAGCGACTCGGCCACTCTCTTGTTGCCATGGGGTGATGACAAATTGCCCCCAATGAGATAGGCCCATTACCAAAGCTGCAATTGCGAAAGAATACATTCCTCTAGTAATCGCTGGCCAATCTCGAGTTTTTGTCAAGACAAAGAATAGAATGGTGAACGAAGCGATAAGCCCAGCAATCACCAATTGATTGCCCATTTCAGCATGTCCTGCATATGATGGGCGATATAGCATTATCCAATGTGCAAATAGCAGAAGTCCTAGTATTGTGAATAGAGTAGTTTGCTTCTTGGATTCAGCCAAGTCACCTCTTAGTGAATCCCACTTACCTGCGAGATAATGAGAGACTACTGCGACAACGACCAACCAAGCGGTAAGGTGGAGGTGTATCACTGGGGAGATGAATAACCAGTCTACTTCACTGCTGAAGAAATCCGCGTCCTCTAGAACTCTCAATACAGGTGCAAGACTAACCCAGGCGATTAATGCGAGAGTCATCCTATCATCGCAAGGTAATTCCATTTTACGGAATAATGCTTGTAAGGTGATTACGCAGATGAACATGCTAGAGGTGTATATTGCTGTATTTTGTGGTGAATATCCAGCATCCCCTGCCACACCTGCATCTTTTAGAATTGGATCCCAGATTATCGGCTTTAGTGTATCAACCCATACTAATTCATTGAACATTACCAAACCGATTGTAATACCAGTCAGTAGTGCAAGAACCGACCAAATCGCTACTTTTTCTATTGGATGATGTTGCTTTGAAGACAAACATGGTTTATGATGAGAAAGGATTTCGTGAATCTCATCAACGCTAGACATTTGCTCGCCTCAAGTAATCCTCATAGCCTCTCGGCCATATCCTTTACCACTGAATCATCATAATATTAGCAAGAAAGGGTTTTGTTTCCGGACTACATGCAATCAGTGGCGTCATTTCTAGTCAAATTAAAATAGCAATACTCTCAAGCAGAATTATGACTGACTATGTTTGCCACCACTGCGGCGCGATTGGACCGTGGTTATTTTGCATGTGTACTACCGCAAACAGCCCATGTTGCCCTGCGCATGGTTACAAGCGCAAACGTGATAATGAATGGGTTTGCGAAGATTGTGCCTAATCCAATAATTTCTGCCCATTGTGCTACAGATGAAAGGTTCATGGCCTTTGGTACAATCATTAGTCATAGATTCTTTCCAGTGATAAGTTGATCCTTGTGGGTCGAAACCCTATCCTATACAATACGAGTGTTACAGTGGGAGACTCATTCAATCGGAATTCAGGCGAATCAAGAAATTTAGTGCTTCCGCGAGTTCTTCTGCTTCGATTTTTGTTTTGGATTTAATATCAAACCATGGATTTTCATCATCATCCATTCCATATTCCTTCATTTCATCAGTAAGAGCCAAGAAAATCCTAGTAGCTGATATTTTTTCATAAGTTGTAATCGTTGTTGGTCCGCCATGAATGTCGGCATTGTGGTTTTCTCGAGTATGCGCGATAGTTGCAGCGCAGTACTTTATCGCAGTGATATCCTCTCTTTTTATCTCGGTTGAATTGCAGTCTGGGTTCTCCACCTCGGTACTCCCAGAATTCATCCGATCAAATCGAATTTCGAGGTGATTCTCATGTATTAGCAATGTTTGATTCCCCCTAAGTCCGGCGAGACCAATCATGAAGAAGACAAATCCGAAGAAGGCGGCGATTCCTGATTCTGGCCAAGATATTGTGACTGTAATTATAATACATATCACACCCACCAATAAATTTGCAAAGGCGCGTAAAAGCGGATATTTTGCACTGAGTACAATCTTTACACAATCTTCATCCCAAATTAATCGTGAATTATAATTATCTGACTTTTCATATTTTTTGAACCTCTCTTCAAGGTTATCCATTGAAGTTTCGGGTAGTGACCAAGCGGGTGTGACATCAACCATATCTGAAGGTTGAGATGTGAGTGTTTAACACTTGGCCCTGCTAGTGGCTCGAATCCTTGTGAGTTATAACCTCCAAACCAACTCATCTAATCCCTGGCCGTTGAATACCAATCACTCAAATGTGCATTTCTTTGATTCCACCGGCATTCAAACTATATACTACTAAAGGAATTGTTTTCTCATGGTAGAGAACATTTCTATTGTTTCGATAATACTTGACATCATGGTTCTTCTGTTCATCCTATACCTAGGTCAAAAGAAAGATGACCGTACTTGGGCACAGAAACTTGGAGCCACAATGATGTGCTGGTTTTTGCTTTGTCATTTGGCTATGAATATCGCTTATGGACAATTTTATGCGCAAATATTCCTAGGGGAATGGTACGATACGGTCCTCCATATGGTTCTTGAAACATTGTGGAAAGCAGCGATTGTAGGTTTTATTGTCACTACTTTGTCCACACCAATGCCTCTGTTCAGAAATGTGAAACACTACAAAATCGGTGTCATTTTTGGACTATCCTTTGCCCTCTTGGAATCCTATTACACATGGGGTCCGCCAACGGGAGAAGATTGGTTTGTCTACTTCTGGCCGTTTTGGTCACTCGCCCCAGCGGTACTGATGGTCATGCTGTCCTACTTGGCATGGAACTACCTCACCTCACCAGAGGGCGCTGGAGACCGCACTGAAGCGCTGACCGATAGAGCAGGACTGTTTGCAGTTATGGCGCTCATCCTTTGGGGTGGAAAGAATTGGTTTGATTGGGTTGGATTTTTCAAAGGTTCTGATTTCTTCTATTCCAATGGAACACCTGACACCTCAACGTTATATTTAGTGGCCGATATCATTGGGAAATTTGAAACTGGAATGATTGTCTTACCCATGTTTGTACTGAGTGTCGGCTCGGTCATATATCTTCGTAATCGTGGTTCAGTCTTGCTCGGAGGAACCATTCTTGGATTTTTAATACTCGGATTCATTCACTTCTGGTTTTTCTCAGGAGAATCGCAAGACTACAACAGCACTGCGAAATTTTTCAATGAAGAAGACATTCGTGAATCATTTATTTTACTCACCCATGGGACAATGCAATCTCTTGCTAGACCTCTCATCATTCTCTTCCTTGTGGTTCGATTTGGAATGGTTCAAACTGAACATGCTCCAGATCTCAGTAGAGCGATGATGATTATGTCACTAGCTGGGGCAATGTCTGTCATCACTGAAATCCTGCAGCCGATGCTCGGAATAAGTCAACTAATTTCCGGATTTTTCCTCGGTGCTATTCTCGCCTTTGAAATTGAGAGAAAAGTCATGAAGGCAATGCAACCGCCAGATGATGAAGAAAACACTGACTGGGCACTCATCAATGGAAAAGGGGAAGACCTCGTCAGATGGACAAATACAGCATTTGGAATGTACATCATTGCAACGATAATACTTGGTATTTTAATCGCCAAGGAGGTGATTGTTTGACCGAAGAAGAAGTAGAAGAAGAAGTGAAAGAAATAGAAGATGATACAGAAAAAGACGACATATCTTCTAGTGTAGAAGTTGGTTCTGTTAAAGATACAAAATCTACAGAACTCGATCCATTACCGCTGAAGGATTACCTCTTGCCGAAAGAACGGCCTTGGGTGTGGAAATCGTTTGCTGTCATGTTTGTCCTCTTTTTCGGATATTACTTTATCAAATACAAAGAAACCATATCATAATTTGACATTCAACTCTTGTGAGTCGAAACCCTTTGAATCAATGGGTCGTGTTGCACATGTATGCGAGTACAAGGGCCTCCTCGTGTTCACATCTCTTGATTCAAGATGGAAATATCATTCTGATTCCGAATCCTTGGATGAAGGGGGCTTTTTCGAAGGGAACATAAGCGCCAACATACCAACCACAAAGAACACCATTGCCCATGTGAAATAGGCAACTGCTTCCCAGCCATCAGGTGTTGCGATTAATATACCAAAAGAAATGATTATCAATGCGAAACCAAGGCTATTAGAAGTAATTTCTTCTTTTTTCTTAGGCTCGTCATTGTCACGACCCGATAGAGCCGCTGTGAATAGTGGTCGTGCTTCGTCCATGTTGAAAGAAAGCCTGAAGAGTACTTGAAGTTATTACCGGCACTGCGATTGTGGGACGTATCAAAGTATCATTGAGAGAGTCTATTACCGATTAAAGTGTCTATGTTCAAAATTCGTGTTTGAACACATGGGTTTGAGCGTAGGGGAATTCACTTTTATCAAATCATTGCACTAATCGTAATATATAGCGCACCAACATAGTATTGGTACATTCTAAACAATGATAAAAACATATCCAAATACTGTTTTATTTGCGGTGATACTAATTACTCTCAGTCAACATCAGGATATATGCGTAAAATTTCTATTACTCTATGCTTACTGATGATAACTACTGGACTTTCTGGATGCATTGGCGGAACAGATGTTGAAACCAGTGAAGGAGATGATGTTGAACTAGGAGAACTAACTGACGATTGGCCAACTTATTATGTTCCTGCGGCTGCTGATTTGCCAACCTGTGATGCGACTACGCTTGGACGATTATATTATGTTGAAGCAGACACCAATTTTCAGGCCTGTACCTCTACGGGTTGGACAGTAGTTCAAATCGGTGGCTCTGGCTCTACTTTGGTGTTGAATTCCGCCCCTATACTATCAGCAAATGTGTGGGAATCAGACGATGATATGATTGCTGATGACGGAGATGGAACCTTTTCGCGATTAGTCTATATCGATTGGGTTGCCATGGACATAGACGGCACAATCGCATCTTTGGGAATTGATTATGATAGCGATGGCGTCATTGACATTCCATTCTCGCAGAATTCGGGACTGTTCAGCGATCAAGCTACGGTACAAGCACAAAATGGCGATGAACATGGGGGGGCATTTATCATTCCTCTCGAAGTTGGTAATTCAATTATTCAAGTGGAGGACTTCATGAATACAGAATGTTCTTTGATGATTCAAAACACACTCATTGTAATGGCCGTTGATGATGATGGCGCTACAACATACAACCCCATTGTATCTGATGCAATAGGAGGGTGGGGAGCAGCATATTTCCCAATATCTGGATGGCAGGTAAGTGACTCATATGTGTCATCATTCAATATACCTCAGACTAATGTTGATTGGGTTCAAGGAGTAGGCTCTTCGTGTTTGAAAGTACCTCAAATGAGTTTCGCAGACCATTCTGATGCGTTAACAACAGGCCAAAGTGATAACATTGCAATCTTGACAGTTGACGACCCTGGAGCTTGGTCAACATGGATTTCAATGATGGACGGAGATGAAAATTTTTACATTGATGGATACTGTGTTGATTCTTTGGGTGAGAGAACTTGGCTGGAAGACGAGGAATATACATTCAGTGGCGTTGATGAAGAAAACCCTCTGGCTGGAGAATATTGGACCGTCTCTGAAGATGGATCATTCGGTTCATGCGATTCAAGTACAACTTCTTTTGAAGTTAAAATGAGTTTTGGCGACAATAGAATTACACTCACGGCTGCCGTGATTTAAGTTATTGTTCAGTACGAGATTTATACGTGCACACGACGGTAGCGACGAATAGCACCCACTAAGAGCCCATAGATTCACAAATTCTGAACACATGGGTGTTATACTTGAACCCTAAAATACACTCATGTGTAATTGTATTCAACTTGAATTCAAGAATCATTCCAAATTGATTCTTCTTCAACGAAATAAGATTTAGCGATTGTATTAGGAGGTTGTTTTCGTCGAACAAACAGGATGACAAGCGCCAATAACATAATTGAGCCAGCGATGAGGTAAGATGACGTATCACTTATCTCAACACTGATATCTTGAGGTGTACGAACATCTGGATTTTCTGGTTCAGGAT
>JAOMOG010000026.1 GCA_028353405.1 Candidatus Poseidoniaceae archaeon
TCCAATCAGACAGATCACTAACAGCGAACTTGCCGAAGCAACATACTGTCCTAATGTCCATGACATTGAGGAACTAGATGAGGAATCTGTTCCTTCAACTTGAGTTAATATTGGTAAAGATTGATTTCCTTCAGAATTCAATGCACGTATTTCTATGGTTTGATTTCCTTTACCAATCTTTGTTGGATCTAATGCAATTGTCCAAACAATTCTTTGCAAAGCAGTAACATTATCTTCCATCTGGAATGAAGCACTACTCCAACTACCATCATTGATTCTATATTCAACAGAACTTACTGATCCCATCTGCCCCCAAGTTTCCCCAGTTAATTCATGTAAACCGGTTGACTCATTGACACTTGAATTGCTTAGATGAACTTGAGTATAAACATCCAGTGCACCATTCAATCCACTTTGGTTAATGTATTGAGAGAGTTTTACTGCTTCGTACGCATCTGCCATTCCCCATCCGAAATCACGATTCCAGAACGGGTCAACATCAGGTTGAGTAACTTCACCACGGCGTTCTGCTGTGAATTTGAGAATTTCTTTTACTTCAAGTGGAGTTAGATCAGGATTAATCTCAAGCATCAAGGCGATGATTCCTGAAACTGATGGTGTAGCATAAGATGTTCCTGAACCACGACCAGTATAGCCATTGTCGGCAGCATCGCCACCAAAGAAGTTGTTGCACAGCCCACTTGTCACGCAACCCTCTGCTTGAATGATGTTTGAGCCAGGTGCTGAAATTTCCGGTTTGAGTTCATTCAGTGGATTGCCATCGCCATTATCTGCACGTGGTCCACGAGATGAATAACCTGCGACAGTATCATCTTCCCGATTGATAGTGTTTTGATCATCTGTTGCACCAACGGTAATAGAGAGTGAGGAAGAACCCATGCCCGAAAGTCCAACGTTATCAGGACCATCGTTACCAGCGGCAACACTAACGACAATACCTGCTTCCATAGCGACGTTGAGTATCTCGCTGTGCATATCTCCACCGTCAGAACCACCAGCTTCATGAGAAGTAATGCCCCAAGACAAGGAAAGGATGTCTATTCCATAATTGGTGCCATCAGCGTCTTGCCATGCAGTGTCCTTATTATCAATAATCCATTGAATACCATTCATTGCAGATTCGTAGAACTCTTGTTCAAGAACATAATTTTCAAACGGTCCAGCACCTGCATCAGTTCCAATTCGAACATCTATCAGTGCAGCATCAGGTGCAGCACCATAAAATTCAGTTTGTGCTCCGCTTGCATCAATTCCTGTAGCAGCAGCCATTCCCATGCAAGCAGTTCCATGTTGGTTACCATCATCGGGATCAAAGGTTCCATCTGTTTCACGGAAACCTCCACCTGCAGCGATGCATATAGGGTCTGATGGAGTGTAACAAACTGCATCGTAACCGGCAACAAATTTCTCACTGAGCCCAGGATGTTCGTTATCGACCCCTGTATCAACCATAGCAATATTCACACCAGCACCGGAGACGCCAAGGTCCCAAGCACCAACTGGATAGAAACTCGAGTTACTCGCTTTGACGGCCGGTGTTTGAACGTCGCCGAAAAAGACAACCTCACCATATCTCTCAACCATGACAACGCCATCGAGCGCAGCAAGGGTCGGGGCAAGAGAAGTATTGATCTGTCCCAAAAGAACACCATTAACGGCTTCAATGACATCGACTACATTCAATCCAAGTTCTTCTAAAGCATTCAAATGAGTTGCTGTAACATCAGTTTCATAGACTAATCCGATACCTGTAACCTCCATCACAGATTCTATAGAGTCATGTATTTCATTGCGGTTTTGGTCAAGAACGGTTCTCTCCCACCATGGAGTTTTATCATCAAGCCATTGTGGAGATGTTTGTGGTGGAATTTGCAGGGTTGAAGATTTTGGCATCCACTGAATTTGTTGCTCATCAACTGCTACCCAATCAGACAAATTAGTATCTTGTTGGGTTGTCAATGAACCGGTCAATGGACCCATCATTAATGAAAATAAGAAAATTGCAATGACTCTTTGCATGGTAACCCCTTAGCCCGTAGGGCTATGACCTCCCACATCAAGATATTGGGTGCGATGTTCGGTTTATTGGCCTGATTATCCGATAAAACAAAAGGCAGAACCTCAACAGCATATTGATTACAATGGATGCTCTATCCTATTTCAACAATCTCAAATCACAAGGATACAATGATGATGCAGCACTAAGCTACACCAATCAACACTATCCAGATTTCAAGTTAAATGCCGTTACTGATGTAGAGAACTATGATGATTGGTTCTATCAGAATTTCCAACAAATTGCTGCTGAATGTTATCCTGATGATGAAGGTGCAATCTTCACAATTTCCAGTATCACAAATAATGGTGAATTCATCGAAGTTATTGCTCACTCAAGTCCTTCGATTGGATATGATCCTGTTCGCTATGACTTTTCTGTTTCTAACGGAATACCATCACTTAGACACACCTTTACATCTGGCCCAAATGGTACATGGAGTCCTTTCTTTAGCACTGGAGATTCAGAACCACAACCGGTTCCAGTGACATTAACTCCAACAGTCCAAAGTAATTCAGTTCATCAAGTCCCTCAGCAAGTACAAACTCCACAATCTCAACAAATGATGGGTCAATATGCACCTCAACAACCGATGATGCAAGGACAGCAAATGCAAGCATATGGGCAAGGACAACCAGAACAAACATATGGGCAACAAGGAATGATGATGCAACAAGTTGGTGTTGGCTCTAGATCTAAAATAGTAACATTCCTGTTAGGATTTTTCTTAGGAGTATTCGGAGTTCACAATTTCTACCTTGGAAAAACCGGATTGGGAATTACACAATTATTGCTCACAATTCTCACATTGGGTATAGGCACACTAATTACGTGGCCTTGGTCATTAATTGAATCAATACTAGCTTTGGCATCATCTAACTTTAGAGATGGCGATGGAATGCCCCTTTCTAATTGATTAATCCTAAGAATTTGAAAACAAACTCGTCAATCGAGTCTGTTATTTGGTGGGAGCAGAGGGATTTGAACCCCCCCCAGCGGATTTCTTCTGAAACCACCTCTCTAGATGAGGCTACGGTTTGCAGGATTGCAACAGGTCGGCGCTCCAGTTGGTCATCAACTGTCAGCAAACCCACTCGTCGTCATTCCTGTGCAACTGGAGCCCGCGATACTACCAAGCTATACTATACTCCCATGGATTGTACACCACATCAAGCCTTGGCTTGTCTGCGAGCGCGCTTACGGCGTCGTAGCTTCTTGCGTCGCCACTTCCACCGCTGGTTTCCGGTTTTCTTCCAAGCACGTGAACCTCGCTTCATAGTGAACAAGTCGCCGACTGACCATTCCTATATGAGTGCATCGGGTTATACCGTCCTTAATCCATTACAACTGTTTCAGAAATTTAGCCTAACGCAAGACAACATCAGCACCTTTGATTGGAAGCGGGCGTATCAGGATTCGAACCCGAGTTTTCGGCTTAGAAGGCCAAAGTGATATCCAAGCTACACTATACGCCCTTATCCACAGGCGGTAGCCAACTATTGATGAATGTTGCACATGAACAAATAGCAATTACATGTAATTGAGATACAATAAAGCCGCTCAAAAACGTTTCAAAGCAAGATTTTAAGCAAATCACAAAGGTTTTGCACACTTGAGGCAGCGCTTTGGCTTTCTTACCGTTTTACGGTCCCAAACAAAGCCACAATGTTTACAATTCCAATGCGATATTTTGGATTGCCCAAGCAACCCATCTCTCATTTTCCGCAATAGAGCTGATTCGCTCATTTTCGGAGCAGGTGCAAGCATAGTAGTCAAAGAATCATGCTTCTTTGAATGTAGTGTTAGTCCGCTAGCATGTAGTAATTCATGAACAAATGTATGTTCATACAATGGAATATCCTCTAGAAGTGCTGGATGAAGTCCAATGGTGACCTCACCAGGATCAAGTCGTAACCTACGGCGGCGAAGTAATTCATTAGCACCTTCTTCAAAGCGAGTCATTCCCAAACGGTCATCATCAACCTCTAACCATACTAACTCGAATCGATCTGCTATCCAAGGCGTAAACACTGCTTCTAATTCACCAGATAATGATTTGATTACTTTCTCAACAATATTTTCAGGAACGTGAGGTGGTTTATCTGGAGTCTTGACATCACCCAAAATACCGCCTAGATGTTTGCCCATATCTCAAGCCAATCGTATCTACATCATCAATTCATTTACGGTGTTTTTGCTAGATGTCTTGCTCGGTCATCCCAAACTTCAACTCTTGGCATCTGTTTAATCTCCATTGTTTGTAGATTGATTGCACTCAGCCATGCTGGCAGTTGTTGTTTATGGAAAAGACAGGTGTCTATCCCAATAGACGCTGCTCGGCCATCTTTCAACCTAACATCTGAATACCAAATATTACCATAAGAATTGTCAGAATCACCGAATAAAAGCATAGTAGGAGTATGGCCAAACACAACACATCTCTGCTCATCTATGGCTGTTGTTGAATTATGAAAAGGGGTACGAATCCACAAATGCTCTGCCTCACCTTGTTCATCCAATTCGGTTCGTGGATCGTATCCTGCATGCACCAATCTCCACTTGTCAAGAATTACATGTGCAGGTAAACTATTCATCCATTTTTTATCAGCAATAATTTCTTGCTCTAATGCCACACTATCTTCTTCTCCACTATGATCCGTAAAGGCCCTTATGTATGAAGCAGCAGTTTCTATACCACCATTTCTGAGCCATAAATTTGCTTCAAGTTTATGAGATATACCTTTTGGAATAAAACCCTCGACCATCATTTGTTCATGATTTCCTTTAGTAGAATAGATTCTTGAATCGGCTTGAACTGTTTTTACTACGTTGTAACTATCAGGACCTCTGTCGATCAAATCACCTAAAACAACAACTCTATCTTTTTCTGATAGTTCCAGCAGATCAACCAAATTTTCAAAGGTTACTGAAAATCCATGGACATCACCGATAACCCAAACTGATGCGCCATCATCCAAACTTTTTTGCAAATCCTTTTCCATCTCTTTATTTCTCATACTAACTCTATATTATCCATTCAACCCATAATAAAGAAAAAGTGGATTACGCCGTCAATTCGGTGTTTTTAGTCCAAATATCCTATTGAGCAATTGAAAATCCTTATGGCAGTCCCGCAGGTGGACGGTTTGCTTGAAGCAACCTATGGGCGTGTAGATCAGTTGGAAGATCGCTACCTTGGCATGGTAGAGGCCGCGAGTTCAAATCTCGTCTCGTCCACCACTTTGATTCAATTTGTTGTTATAGTTGTGGACGTGACTGGCTTCGTGTTTCCTTCTATATAAAAAGTTCGAGCCAACAGTCACTTACCGTTCCACTCGAATTCATAAGTTGTTGCAGAAATCAAAGAAATTCTACGTCTGAGAGCAACCATTGTAAATCCTAGCAGTAGAATCAATTGTAAAATTCCAGGTCGCGGATCAAAAGCATTCCATTCAACCGATTTAGATCGCTTAGTTGCTTTTCTCCAATTCTTGAAATGACTTTTTTTGAAGAGGTTAGATACTAGGTTAATCCACATTGGTAAAACCAATCTTCGACTGGTGCCGGTACATTGGATATCATCCCCTTTCAAAATAGCATTATCGATCTTGTCTTCAGTTGAATATAGATGTAAGGCGCTAGTTGCTCTGGGATTACATTCTATCGGCCGTACAATTCCATCCTCGCCAAGTATTACGTCGAATGAAATAAATCCGGTGTAGTTACAATTCGATGCGACTTTTTCGATTATTCCACCTAAGTCGCCTTTACCGGTTTTCTCAAAGAAAACTGAACTTTTAGAAACGGTAAAATCGCTAGAGTACGCCACGCATGACAAAACTTTGCCATCCTTGCAAATTCCTTGCAAACAGTATTGTTTTCCATCCAGCCTTTTTTGAAGAATCCAAGGATTTGTTTCGCTTACATCGATTTTCAATTTGTTTGGATTAGGTTTGATGATAACATTTTCACCAAACCTCGAATACACCGGTTTTAGAATGTAATCTGGAGTTAGTTTTAATTTGATTTGTGAAATATTTTCTACTAAAATCGTTTCTGGAACATTGATACCTATTCTTTTTGCAAATTGAATGAACTCAAATTTATTGTGTAATCTATCCAAAGTCTCAATATTCGAACAGAAGTGATCACAATCTAAAGACCCATGATTCAATGCATGATGGAAGGTTTCCTCATATACTGGAATTACACAATCAATGGCTTCTGTTTCCACAACTTGTTGTAACCACTGCGAAAATTGCCGACTCTCGAAACGAGGCGATGGATGACGCAAGCACTTGTTTGGCCAGGATCTCCACCTACCCAAGTGAAATCTTTTAGTATCTGCCAAAATTACAGAGTGTCCTGATTCATGCAACAATCTACCTAGGTGTATGGCTGCAGGGCTTCTCGCACATGTCACAAGTACCTTTGCCATGAACTAACCACCTTGTTATATTGAATAAAGTATGGCTGCTGTTGAAGCATATAGAATGGGGAGAACTGATAATTAGTCTTTGTACGCTTCTTTCCGCGATGTGGTTCCCGAGTTCAAATCTCGTCACGTCCACTTTTAATGATGAATTGTATTCTCGTATAACACATTATTAGCCTTCAACAGCGAGTTATTTGGCCATTTAGTACAAGCGAGTTAATAGCAGGTGGTTTGGGCCATGCAAATGTAAGTCCCTTGTACCTACCATCCAAAGTGACTTTTTCAGGTGTTTTTATGTCAACTTTTCAATCCCTAGGCCTTTCGCCAAATATCCTAAAGGCAATAGAAGCTGAAGGATATAAGACTCCAACTCCGATTCAAGAACAAGCGATTCCTCCTCTACTAGATGGAAGAGATGTGTTAGCAGTCGCTCAAACTGGAACTGGTAAGACCGCTGCTTTTTCGCTTCCTGTCCTTGAAATAATGAACAATAGAACACATCCTAATAAGTCAATTAAAGCACTTATTCTCAGCCCTACGAGGGAATTAGCCGCACAAATTGATCAACGCTTTTCTGCATACAGCAAACATATGAAAATCTCTCATATGGTTATTTTTGGAGGAGTGAAACAAGGAGCGCAAGTAAGTAAACTTAGAAGAGGTGTTGATATTTTAGTAGCAACACCTGGAAGGCTTCTTGACTTGATTGGACAGGGACATATCGACATTACAAAAGTTGAATTCTTTGTTCTTGATGAAGCAGATCGAATGTTAGATATGGGATTTATTCGAGATATTCGTAAAGTTCTACAACTATTACCAAAAAAGCGACAAAACTTGTTATTCAGTGCAACCATGCCTAAGACCATTGCTGAATTAGCAGATTCAATACTAAAAAATGCAATTACAATCGATGTTAGCCCAAAGCAGAAAACTGTCAAACGTATCACTCAGAAGGTGATGTTTGTAAGGAAAGCCGATAAACGTAGATTACTGGTCAAAATTATCAAAGCTGAAAAGGTTCAATGTGCAATTGTATTCACGCGGACAAAACATGGTGCTAATCGCTTGGTAAAACAATTAGCACAAAGTGGAGTCGATGCTTCAGCAATACATGGCAATAAGAGTCAAGGGGCGAGAACTAGGGCTCTTGCTGGATTCAAAAATGGTGACATACCAATATTGGTGGCAACTGATATCGCAAGTCGCGGTATAGATGTTGATGATGTTACTCACGTCTTCAATTACGACCTACCAAATGAGCCTGAAAGTTATGTCCATAGAATCGGAAGAACTGCTCGCGCTGGAAAAGATGGAATCGCATATGCATTTTGTGACGAAAGCGAAAGTGGATATTTGGTCGGAATTGAGCAAGTAACTGGAACTACAATCCCTCGTGATCTAACACAAGAGTTTCATTACCCTAATGCAATACCAAAGCCTGGTCAAAAGGCTGGTAAAATAAAAGAGAAAAAGAGTTCAAAACCAAATAACCGCAATAGAAAGAGTGCTCCTAGGCAGGGCAGTTCTAACAATAATAATTCTAATCGGAAACGAGGTGGTCCAACTAATTCTAATCAAAACCAAGGTAGGGGAAATAGGAACAATAACAATCGTTCAAATCAAAATAATAATTCACAAAGAAGGAATAATAGTAATCAATCAAGAAACCCATCTCGCAGAGATAGGGCACAAAATCAGCAAAGAGATGATTGAATAATCAACATTAACACGTTGTTGATGACAGAGATTAATCAGTAGGAATCTTGATTCATTTCTTCATTATGCAATTGTTGCCAATCATTATATTTTGTAATAGGTGGATTTTTTCTTTTTAGAACTAGTAATAGTGCACCTATTAGAACACCAAAACCAACAACTCTGATAGCAACATCAAACCAATTATCCATTGTTGAAGTATCTGGGAACATGTCATAGGCATCTGCTATCCCATCTCCATCACTGTCGTATTTTGCCTTAGAATCTGCTGGATACTGGTCACTATTATCACCCAAACCATCGCCATCGCTATCCTTCCATTCACCAGTATTATCTGGGAAAGCATCAGCATTATCACCGATCCCATCATAATCTCTATCCCCACATTCTTCAGGGTCATTTGGCCAAACATCGGAATTATCTCCACAGCCATCAGAATCACTATCATACCATTCTGATGAATCTTCTGGGAAAGCATCTGCATTATCGCCTACACCATCTCCATCAGTATCATTCCACTCATTCGGATCACTAGGGAAGGCATCTCTATTATCTCCATATGAGTCATTATCGCGGTCTGCCCAATCATTCGGGTCGGTTGGGAATAAATCTCTATTATCACCCACAGAGTCATTATCCATATCTGCCCAATCTTCAGGGTCATTAGGGAATAAATCAACATTATCGCCAAACCCATCTCCATCTCTATCTGGGCAACCTTCTGGAATTAACGAATTACCACTTTCAAGTGGACAGACATCTCGATTATTTCCATACCCGTCACCATCACTATCCATCCACTCGCTTTCATCTGTTGGAAATGCATCTTGATTATCCCCATATCCATCTTCATCAGTATCCAAGCATTCAGAATCATCCAATGGGAATGCATCGCTATTATCACCACAGCCATCCCCATCAGTATCTGCCCATTCCAATGGGTCTAGCGGGAATGCATCTTCGCCATCGATAATTAAATCACCATCGCTATCAGGGTTTCGTGAATCAGTTCCAATCAGATCTTCTTGAGAATTACTTAGCCCGTCACCATCTTCATCAGTATCTTCTAAATCATGACAACCATCATTGTCCAAATCTGCGGAATGGATTCCAATTAATCCCTTAGGGCAATTGTCCTCGTCATCCAAATGTCCATCATTGTCATCATCAATATCGACTTCATCTTCACACCCATCTAAATCGTGGTCTGGTAAAGATTGGCTGAAAGGACAAGGATCAATTGCATCATTCAATCCATCTTCGTCAGTATCTCTTTGCTCCGCAGAACAGCCATTAGAATCAACTTCTGCGCCAATATCTGTATTTGGACATAAGTCATTGCCATTATTGACAGTATCTGAATCATCATCTCTTTGGTCCCATGAACATCCATCCGAATCAAGGGTTGTCATCTCTTCAGTCCATGGACATAAATCATATAGATCAATAATTCCATCAGCATCTGTATCGGCTTCACCTACTGATTCAATAGCATATTGTCCAACAATACGATGCATTACTCTAGTAGGATGAGCCTTATCAAAATATAAGTATTCGTCTGGATTTTGAACTATTGTGTCACCAGCATTACATATTGGCAATGGCAATAGTGAGATTCCCCCTGTACATGCAGCATCCTGGACATTTATGATTCCTAGAGCCTGTTTGTTTGAAACAATGTCATTGAAGACTGAATATGCATCAATACTGTGAAAAGTTATAGATAATTCTGCACTTAAATTAACCAACATATTGGCAAGTTTGGAATTATAGACTTGAACTTCATTTGCGATTGCATTTTGCTGTGTTTGTGATTTTCCAGCTATTTCGGGAGTGGTCTCTAAAGGTGGCAAATTGGGAACTATAAATTCATCTGCTCCAGCAGTGGCTAATGCCCTAATATGTGATTCCATATTAGTCACAATCAAATTAGAATTGGCAGTACCATAAAGGAAATCGTTGCCACCGGCCCAAAGAGATACTACTGTATTTGGAGGTATCGTCTGAACATTAGTCAAATATTCAGAGATTTGGGCACCGACGGTTGGCAACACCAAATAGGAATATCCTTGCCCTGTTTGACCACCACCAAAGGCGCGGTTGTCACCTGTTTGAGTACCGCTTCCTATCGTGGTATTGACCGAATATGCATCGGATAAGTATTCAACCCATACAGCACCATTAGAAAAACGACCTTGCCAATACGGCGGCACATCTGGAACATCAAGCCATGATGCTTTGGCATTACCCATATCTGAGAGTGAATCTCCAAAAACTAACAAATTGGCAATTTGAGGTAGTTTACTATTTTGGAACACTGTAAAATAGATATCATCTTGAGCTATTATTGAGGCTGTTTCATCAACCAAATCCACTTCAATATTGTAGAAGTGATCGCCGTTAAAAAAGTGCTTCAATGGAATCTGAATAGAATCAGTAGAGCCAATCGCTTGGAATTGGACTGTACCATTCAGGACGTCAATTCCGCTTTCATCATATACAACCCATTGTGCTTGTAATGGCACACCATTAGGAGGTGATGTGAGATCTACATCAATAATTACAGTCTCATGGCTTAACCAATCATATTTCTGTACTGAACATTGCATAGTTGTTGCTCTACCTTCGGCAAGAGCAATCATAGAAATTGATTGCAATAACAAAAATGCAACTAAGACAAGGCTTCGGCTGCGCACAGACTAAACCAACCGGCATAGGTGTAAAAAAGTTACCAAACCAATAGTGGAGAGCATTCAACAATAGTAAACTGCTCGCCTAACCATGGCAAGAGCAATTCTAGGTGGCGGCTGCTTTTGGTGCGTCGAAGGTGCATTCAAACAATTAAAGGGTGTTAGTTCTGCATTACCGGCATATGCAGGCGGTCCAAAGCCAAATCCAACTTACAAGGAAGTATGTTCTGGAACGACTGAACATGCTGAAATCGTTGAAATCATTTTTGAACCTTCTATAATTGATTATAATACAATTTTAGAAATATTTTTCACAGTTCATGACCCTACTCAACTAAATCGCCAAGGTGGAGATATTGGAACACAATATCGTAGTTGTATCATGCCAGTAGAGCAAGGACAAGAGGAAATTGCATTGGAGGCAATCAATACAATGCAGCAACTATACGATAAACCAATAGTCACAACAATAGAGCCAGCAACTAACTTCTTAATTGCTGAAGAGTATCACCATGATTACTATGCAAGAAATCCAAATCAAGGATATTGTACTGCAGTAGTTAGTCCGAAACTTTCCAAAGTTCGCAGTAAATATTCTCATCTCTACCAAGAATAACTTCAAGCGAGATATTGAAGAAGCAGTTGCACTCCCCTCGTATTATGGTCAACAACGTTCCGAAGCCACCGACCCCAATTAACGAGCCTATTCTTGGCTACCTTCCTGATTCACCAGAGCGTGCTGCACTGAAAGCAGAAATAAAGCGCCAAGAAGCAACTATCCTTGAAATACCTTGTATTATCAATGGAAAAGAAGTCTTCACTGGTACAGTGGTTGAGCAAGTAATGCCTCACGATCACAGCCATGTTATTGCAAGAGTTCACATGGCTGGAGAACAAGAAGTTCATGCCGCAATAGATTCAGCATTAGATGCACATGATATGTGGTCCAACATGCCTTGGGAAGCACGATGTGCAATCTTTTTGAAGGCTAGTGAATTACTCAAAGGAGAATATCGTGCTCAAATTAATGCAGCAACAATGCTCAATCAATCAAAGACTTGCCACCAAGCAGAAATCGATGCAGCTTGTGAACTGATTGATTTCTGGAGATTTAACTCTGATTATGTTCGTCAAATCTATGAAGACCTACAACCTCCTGTTTCTCCATCTACCATGTGGAATTCAAGTGAAGTTAGACCTTTGGAAGGATTCGTCTTCTCAGTAACCCCATTCAACTTTTCAAGTATCGCAGCAAATCTACCCACAAGTGCTGCAATGATGGGTAATACTGGTGTATGGAAACCAAGTCGTAATTCATATGTTTCAAATTACTTATTGATGCGCCTAATGATGGATGCTGGACTTCCTGCAGGAGTAATCAACTTCATTCCTGGACCGGCTGCAGTAGTTGGTGAAATATGTATGACACACAACATGTTAGCAGGTATTCACTTTACTGGGTCAACCCCTGTTTTCCGCAAGATGTGGAGAACTGTTGCAAATAATTTAGAGAATATGCGTTCATATCCTAGAATCGTTGGAGAGACGGGTGGAAAAGATTTCATCGTCGCTCATCCTGATTGTGATAGAAAGGCACTCTCTGTGGCAATGCTACGTGGTTCTTTTGAGTTCCAAGGACAGAAATGTTCTGCAGCATCAAGAGCATATGTTCCTACATCGGTTTGGAATGCTATCAAAGATGATTACTGTGCAGAAGTTGCAAAAATCACCGTTGGTGATCCAAGAGATTTCACCAACTTTATGTCAGCTGTAATCGATAAGAAATCCTTTGACAATATCACTGGCTATATCGACCGTGCAAAAGCAGATCCAGGCTGTGAAATCGTAACTGGTGGAGGCTATGATGGTTCTACTGGATATTTCATTGAACCAACTACTATCGTTTGTTCAGATGCAAAATACGAATCTATGAGTGAAGAAATATTTGGACCTGTATTATCTGTTTATGTATATCCTGATGAAGAGTTTGAAGCAATACTCAAGACCTGTGATGAAACATCTGAATTTGCATTAACTGGCTCGATATTCGCTAAAGACCGCAGACATATTGTCACAGCCATGAAGGCTTTGAGATATAGTGCTGGTAATTTCTACATCAATGACAAGCCAACCGGTGCAGTCGTTGGTCAGCAACCATTCGGTGGTGCTAGAGGAAGTGGCACAAATGACAAGGCTGGATCTCCGCTTAATCTGCTAAGATGGGTATCTCCTCGTTCCATTAAGGAAACATTTGCACCACCTCACGATTGGACTTATGGCTTCCATTCTCAGCAATGAATTGAATCAAAGACTTGATGAAAGGGGAACGAGTGGTTCCATTCCCCGCAATGATGAGTGCTTATGCCGACTGCTGTTTATTCAGTGACGAGTGATGGGCGAACTGAGCGGACCTCAATTCATACAAATCATTGATAGCCTTCTGATTTAATCCATAGGTATGCAAGGCGCGGGTATCCCTCTTAGCCCAACTCCTGCAGGTTTTGCACTTTGGCATCCATCATCACCGTGGAAGACTGTTCGTAGTATGCTCTGGTTGGTCTTACTGCTCTCATTAATTACCCAATTAATAGCAGTATTATTCGCCTCAATATTCGATTCAAATTTTAATGGAATTATTGGTCCAACCGATTCACTAAAGGCTCTTGGTTCAGCAATTTGCCTGACACCATTATTACTCATATTAGTTTATATTAGGAGACCTAAATTATTGCAACTAGTAAAAGCATCACCTGCTATAGAAGGTTTTACTCAACACGTTGTTGACCAAAATACGGTCGTGGTTTCACCAATGCCGACAACAATTAAGCATCATATTGTAAAGGATTCTACTCCTCTTGAAATGCCAAAGTCTAGCCACTTATGGGCACTGTTTTTTGGTGGGGTTATTATCGCCGCCATTTCATTAATTATTTCAACTATATTCATGGACAATATTTTAATATTTTTGTTATTAGTTTTAATTATAGTAATACCGGCTTGGATAATTGGATTTTCAACTCCGGTATTTGCTTGGTGGTCTGCATCGACAAGATTTTTTGGATTTAGATTGACCAGAAGAGAGGGCGAGGCGATGTTAATCGCTGGTATGCTTTCCGCATTACCAGCCATAGTTATCAACAGCACATTATTTCCAATTTCAATAAATATGCTTGGTGTTAATGATCCAATGAGTAGTAATCTTGGTGAATTCCTTTTATTAGCAGTTTCTGCTCCTTTTGGTGAAGAATTATCCAAAGCATTGGCTGTACTGCTATTGTACTCGTATATTGATTCTGCAAAGAAGGGTTTCTATGTCGGTACAACAGTTGGCCTAGGTTTTGCATTAATTGAAAACCTGATGTATATTATGTCTTCATTAATTGGAGGTGATGGTTTTGTGTTTGCATTTACTTCGATAATTCGCGGTATTGGCTCCGTCCCTGGACATGCTATGTGGACTGGAATTAGTGGTTATGGTATTGGCTATTACTTGCACAGAAGGAGAGGTTTTCCCGCTGAAAACCGGGATACTTCATGGGTTCTCTATGATGAAAATACACGCCAAGTAGTCTCTTATTCAAATCAAAACAAAGCCGTAACTGCAGATTTGCCAAATTGGTGGATGAGACATGTTGGTTCTGGTTGGAGTTTACCTAAATCTCCTCTATTTTGTATTGCTCTAGCAATCAGCGGCCATTCGTTTTGGAATGGTAGTTTATTCATTATTAGCTATGTCTTTGAAAATTCACATCCAATCACATATGTTCTAGCCATGTTAGGATGGTTGGTAATCCTAATATTCATGCTATGGTATTGTTCTTTACGCATCCTACCTTCTTTATTTACAACAACTTATAGAGAAAAGAGTTTGAATTATGGAGACGGGCATACACTGTGAAATTGGACATATCACCCTATAATTAAAGCAAAGCACCTTTCAATGATTAATTCACCCGAAGAGTTTGAGGGATGCCCATGGATGTCTTGCAAGGGGGTTTCAACCAAGGCAATTTGGCGGTTACGTCAATCATTATTTTCGGTTTGATAATCGTTTCATCTAGAGCCAATATCCTTGACAAAGCAGGAATCTTATCGGCATCACTTCTTGGGTTTGTTGTCGGAGGTATGGGCCATTGGAGCTGGTTGTTAATTCTTCTTGGATTTTTATTGTCAAGTCACAAAGCAACAAAGTGGAGATTTGAAGAAAAGATGGCCTTAGGTTTGAGTGAATCTTCAGATGGCCACCGTAGTTGGGGCAATGTAATTGCAAATGGAGGAATGCCAGGATTAGTTGCTGTTTACGCCTTTATCCTAGAGGATTGGAGTAATGGATTATGGTTGTTCAGTGCTGCTGTAGCAGTTGCCGCATCCGATACATTTGCTAGCGAAAT
>JAOMOG010000027.1 GCA_028353405.1 Candidatus Poseidoniaceae archaeon
AACAACACCTACACAAGGAACATTCCATCTCTTTGCTAGGTGCGTTGCTAAGGATGCACTTGGCCATAATGTGTGAGAAATAATTACTTCTGGGCGCCAATCGTTCAACCATTTTTCAATGACTTTACTACGTCGTTTAATGCTTGAAATTGTAAATGCTGGATAGGGGCTTTCTGGAAAAGCCCAGTATCTAGGAGAAAATACTTCATCCCCACCATGCTCAAAAGATGCTGGTGCCTTGGCAACTCCAGTTAGTGTTGAACGTCCAGTTTCGTAATATCTCAACATACGCGGAAGTGGATTCAGCACCCTTACTTCATGCCCTGATTTTTTTAATGCATCAACATGATCTGCAACAAAAGTCCCCCTCGCAACATTTGTTGGAATCGGGTAAAGTGTTGACGCAATTAAAATGCGCATTTCAAAAACTCCTTTCTCACTCTAAGGCTTTGTGAATAATAGCAAGATTGTCTATTAGGGCGCGTGAATCATTGAATAGCCCTGAACCTACAACACAATTGGTCACACCCCAATCTCTTAACATTGCAATATTGTGTGATTTAACTCCGCCATCAACTTGAATTTGAACGGGGCGACCTCCAGCAGAAACTTGTTCCTGTATTGCAGCATTTAATCTACGGATTTTCTTCTCTACAGACGGGATAAAGGATTGACCGCCGAAGCCCGGGTTAACGCTCATTATCAAAATCAAATCGATCTCAGAAAGAACCTCAAGGGCTGCATCTATTGGTGTTGCAGGATTTAGCACAACACCTACACTTGCCCCAGCCTCTCTAATCGCGGTAACTAAGCGGTGAAGATGAGTTACAGCTTCAACATGAACTGAAATATGGTTACAACCTGCATCAATATATTGTTGGAATGATTGTTCGGCATTTGTAATCATTAGATGAGCGTCAAACACAGGGCCATCACCAAGTGCCTTTCTCAATGCCTTAATTACAGGTGGGCCAAAGGTTAGATTTGGTACAAAGTTCCCATCCATGACATCCAAATGCAACCAATCAAGGCCAGCATCTACTGCTTTTTGGCATGCGTTCGCCAAATCACTCAAGTCGGCCGTCAAAACGCTGGGTGCGATAATCAATATTCTCCCTCAAAGCGAGCCAAGCGTCGTCTTCCCATTAGGCTTGCCGCGAAAAAGCCGCTTCATTTTTGAAAAAAATACTAAATCCGCCGGGCAAAGACTCATAATACTCCCTCATTGAGATATTGATAGGTGAGCCAATGGGCGAGGTTAGAGCAGTAACAGATGGGACATATGATGAAACAATCAACGAGGGCGGTTGGGTACTTGTTGATTTTTGGGCAGCTTGGTGCGGCCCTTGTAAGGCAATAGCCCCAATTCTTGCTGAAATTGCTAAAGAAAGAGAGATAATTATCGCAAAGGTTGACACTGAAGCAAATACAATGAATGCAGGAAAACTTGGAGTTCGAGGAATCCCTGCATTATACCTCTATAACAATGGTAAATTGGTTGATAACAAGGCTGGTGCATTGCCAAAACCAAAATTATTGCAATGGATCGACGAACACATGTCTGCCGATGATTTTTAATCATCAATTCAATTGTTTTTTGCGCTCATTCTGAGCAGTTCCGACATCTCTCAATAAGCGTTCACGCATTGCTTCATGAAGCCACATTCCTTCTTCTAATTCCAATAATAATCCGTGAGAGATTAGATTCTCTGGCGGGGTTCCTTCCCATCCAACAGCCTTTGCTAATTTAGCCCACGCAACTGGTTTTTTAGCAACAGCAAGGGTGAGTAACAAATCCCTTTCGCCATCGGGCAAGTGAGTAATAATCTCTTCATCTAAGAATCTTAACCAATCGCTGTGAGTGGGATTCCCATACAGTTCTAGCAATTCTAGGGCTAGAGGATGCCCTCCTGTAGCAGCATGTACTTCATCTACCTCGAGCGATGATTTATTGGCCAGTTCATCCAACCAATTTCCAGTCTCCTCTAGACTCAATCCGCTCAATGCAAGTTCTCTTACGACATCTCTTGTGTGGACATCTCTTCTATCATAGATGTCAAGAGAAGTTCTGCTAATAAATAATAATTTCAACGGAGTGTTCTTAGAAATTTGAATCAAAGCTCCTAACAAATCCCTTGCTTCATCAATGATATGATGAATGTCATCTATTACAATTAACCAATACGGAGGCGGTCCACCTTTTTCTGTATTGAAACGCTCTCTGATGGTATTAGCATCGGTTAGATATGTCAACAATCTTCTCCTCCATGTATCAACATCCATTTTTGCACCCGGAGTTAACGGCAATGTTTCTATCAGATTGTAAGGGTCGTGCGATTCATCAATACCGAATCTGTGGAGAAGACTCGTCGCCAAACCAAGTGCTGTATCCCATGGCTGACATGGATACCAACAAACTGAGATATTTGGATCGGTCTCCATTCTCTTCTGCAACCAATATGCAACCAAGGTTGATTTGCCAATCCCTGCGATTCCATGAACTACTGCGCAAGGTTTTCTTTGTGAGTGCCAACTATCTAATTCGGCGACTTCATCCTTTCTTCCATGTACGGGGCGAGTGATAGGGGGTTCGGTGTGATATGTTGCATGAGCACCTACGAGAGGTGTAAGTCTGCCTGGTTTTGGCAGATCATCGGAATCACCTTGACTAATTTTACCAAAACGGATATCTCCAAAGGTTAGGATTCCTTCATGTTGAGCATGAAGTAAAACTTGTAGTATGGAAATATCCGCAGAAATCCTCTTCGGCGCTTGTTTTGCTTCCACTTCAAGTAAATCACCCTCAACATCTCTCACCAAGACCTTGGTTAAACCTAATTCATCGCTTCTCTTTTTTGCGAAAATACGACCTAAATTAGTTAATTGCCATGTCTTTTGTCGTCTATCATCGCCGCGGATACTACGCGTATGTTCGGTAACATACTCATTTTTCAGGAGGTCTCTCATCGAACGGCTAACATTTGGAGGGTGCTGCGCACATGCATCTGCGATTCCAGGGCGAGTCAAAGCATAGGAAACAACGTATCTATCCGCTTGATGATCTTGTTGAAGAAGATGGAGCAAGACGCGGTCTGCGACTGCAATATTGACCTTCGGCAAGCCACCGCTCATAGGTTGCGGTTGGGCAATTTGGCCATGAACCATTCGCTCATTTGACTGCGCCTAGATGATTTAGACATGAGCAATATAACCGCAAAGCCTTTTATGACACTGTGATACCAAACTAGAGGCCTGCCATATGAGTAACCGTCATACAAGAAAAATTAGCACATTATTGATGCTTACATTAGTTTCAATGATATTTTTACCATTCGCTACAGCAGGCGATACCGACATGGATGGAATCGATGATTCGGTCGATGATTGTCCTGTAGCAGCAGGAAATAGTACAATCGATAGAGTTGGTTGTCCGGACAGAGATGGCGATGGAACAAGTGACAAGAATGACCCATGGGCAATACAAAACGGAGGCTACTTACAAGATTCCCGCCAAGCTTCCAGTTCAGATTATTATCACTCCAAATTCAGCAGCGATGGCGAATATTACATCACCTCTGATGGTTCTTGGTTACGCGTGTGGAATGCCACGAGTCAAATAAACATAAAATCAGTACAGATAAGTGGATTGTATGATATCGCTTGGTCGCCAGATGGCATGCATATTGGAGCATTAGATGACAGCGATCAAATGACAGTGTATTACGCAAGCAATGTTTCCGAAATATACCAAATTAGTGTCGATGTAGGCAGTGGTGACCAAGGAAAAGAGCTTGATTACAGCCCTGATGGCTCAATGATCGCTGTTGTTATAGGACGGTCTGGTAATGGTGGAACAAATGGTGAAGTACAGATATATCATTCTTCAAATGGTACAGAGATAACATCATTCTCCCCTGGCGGGGAAGGCAGATTTGAGTCTTTAGATTGGAGCCCCGATGGCAGCAGAATTGTAATCGGAGGCGATGAAGATATTTGGGTGTTTGAAACAGAAACATGGACTCAAAACCGAACTCGTAATACCAATAGAGGTTCTATCAGTTCTATTGCTTGGTCTCCAGATGGACATTCTATTGCGGTATGTGAGGCTTGGGCAAGTTCCGGTGCTCGAATCAGAATGATAGATTATCCTCAAATGACTGAAAGATGGGTATATTCTACTTCTACCTCTTGCAATGATATAGAATTCTCTCCCGATTCAACACTGGTCGCGGGTGCTCATACCTATTACCAAAGCGATGGAGCAAGCATCCGTATCTTTGAAACACACGCATCGACTCCAACAATCATTGACACTCTAGCAGCACCACGCCCAGGAGGGTGCACCAGTAGTGGCGGTAGCAATAATTGTGGATCAATTTACGGATTAGATTGGCATCCAGATGGCCTTTATATTATTTCGGCTCACGGCAGAAATGACGAGGGAATATATCACTGGAAAGTGAACCCGGATTTAGATAGTGATGGCGTTTTAAATCAAGATGATGCATTCCCTCTTGATGGTACTCAATGGGATGATACCGATAATGATGGGTTTGGAGACAACCCTGCTCCTGCAAACGAACCCGATGCCTGTATTACAACATGGGGAGTTTCAACTCAAGATCGATTCGGATGTCCTGATACAGACGGCGATGGATACTCAGATGAGGACTCTGGATGGACTATTGCCGAAGGTGCTGACAGATTCCCTAGTGATGGTACGCAATGGGTTGATACAGATGGAGACGGTATTGGTGATAACAACTTTGAAGGAACCCATTACTCAGTAAATTCATCTAACCAATTAAGATTTAATCAAACGGGAGATTCATTCCCGAATGATAATACTCAGTGGAACGATACCGATGGCGATGGCTGGGGTGACAATTTCGTAAATGTCTCTTGGCTGGCTATTAGGCCAACTGAATGGCCAGGTGATTTGGCTTCTGTGGCAGAAAAAATTGATACTTTCCCATTGGATAGAACTCAATGGCTGGACACCGATGGTGACTGGATTGGAGATAATCCGTTAAGCGATCGCCCTGATGGGTGCCCGACGATTTGGGGAGATTCCGAATTTGACCGCTTAGGGTGTTTGGACACTGATGGTGATGGATGGTCAGACCCAGATGGTAATTGGCTAGCTAGAACTGATTGTTATGGTGCAGACGCATTCCCTAATGACGCTACACAGTGGTGTGATGAAGATAATGACGGATACGGCTCTAACGAAAGTGGAAATAATGCTGATGAATGCCCTAATGAGGCTGGAACATCAACAGAAGATCGTATTGGTTGTTCAGACCGCGATGGCGATGGTTATTCCAATGCGGGTGATCCATTCCCAGATGATTCAAGCCAGTGGGCTGATAGAGATGGTGATGGGCGAGGAGATAATCCAAATGGCTCTAATCCAGATGCATTCCCTGATGATACATCCCAATGGAAAGATACCGATGGTGATGGATATGGCGATAACCCTGGTGGGTTTAATGGAGATAAATTCTCTAATGATGCCACTCAATGGCATGATACTGATGGTGATGGGTATGGAGATAACCTTGATGGTGTTAACGGAGACGTATGCCCATTAAAGGATGGAAGTTCTACAAATCCAGTCACAAGAGGATGCCCAGATACTGATTTGGACGGATTCACAGACCCTGAAGATGCTTTCCCTGACGACCCATTCCAATGGGCAGATTCCGATGGTGACGGATATGGTGATAACCAAGGAGTTCCTTCCGGAGACGAATGTATAGATGAAGCAGGTGGATCATATGAAAACAATCGCCATGGTTGCCCCGACTACGACTTTGATGGTTGGGCAGATGTCGATGATGCCTTCCCTGAAGACCAAGAACAATGGGTCGATACCGATGGCGATGGCTATGGTGACAATTACTTTTATGAAAATACCACAATCGAAGATCTAGACTATCCAGGAGTTTTATTGAATATAAGAGAGCAAAGAGGAGATGCATTCCCTGAAATCTCCGACCAATGGTCGGATATGGACGGAGATGGCTGGGGAGATAACGCGTCAAGTTTCTACCAACCGGACACCTTCCCTCTTCATCCATCGCAATGGAATGACTTTGATGGTGATGGGTATGGTGATGAAGCAAACTATGACCCAGATGGAGATGGTCCGTTACCGATTATTGCGTCATGGCAACCAGATGGATGCCGTAAAGAAGCAGGGACATCTATTGGAGACCCATCCTTTGATTTGGATTGGGGTTGTCCTGATTCCGACAATGATGGCATTCAAAATTCAAAGGACCCATGTCCATGGGACCCTGAGATTTCAAGCGGTGCATTCGGCCAAGACTGCGCAATAAAGACAGATCCGAGCATTAACAGCGATAACTTAGATGAAACGGCTCTAGGAGTGGATACTGAGTTATTGACTATGATGGGTGGAGTGATTGTTTTCCTATTGGCTTTGATATTTGTCGCACAAGTTGCTAAGGCAGCAGGAAAGAAGAAACTCGGTCGTGAGAGAGCAGAAGAGAAATTGATCAATGATGCGTTCGCTGAAGAAGAAGAACGCCGACAAACTTGGGTAGAGCATTATGTCAACCAAGGTGAACTTGACAAAGCGAGAGAATTGGGATGGAATGGATTAGCACTACCATCGCAAGCTCAAGATGCTGCAATTCCACAATGGAAGCAACATGAGGTAGACCAGCAAACACAACAAGATGCTGCGATTCCATCCATGCTAGACTTAGATAAATTAGGTCTATGAGTTTCTTACTCTTTGGCGCTTGGCCTTTTCAGCCATGCTATCATCAAATGCAAGGAAATCGAGTGAATTCCATGCTTGGTCATCATCAACAGCTAATATCGCAGAGTTTGATAGCAATAGGGTTCCAACGTCCATCAACGACGGTATTGTTCCATCCTTCAATGCATATTGGTGACCTGGCAGTACAATATCGCTTGAGTTTAACGTTGTAAGAATTTCTCGTAAATAACGTAAGGTTTGCCTTTGTTTATTCTCATCTCCTCCGAATAAATCACAGCGACCACATCTTCCAAGGAATAAACAATCCCCTGATAAAACCAAACCGTGGCCAATGAAAGTGGTATGCCCTGGTGTGTGACCCGGTGTACAATGTGCCGTAAAATTTAGTTGACCAACCATCACTTTCTCACCACTCATTTCAGCACAGGTGAACAAATTGGTATGCGGGCCTTGCCAGCCGCGTTGCATTTCATTTTGATGAATATAAATTTTGAAATTTTCTCCGCCAATTTGTTGGGCTTCTTCAACTCCTTTTGTATGGTCCCAATGGCTGTGCGTTAGCCAAGCAGAACTCAAACTCCAGCCATTTTTATTGCATACATCGTGCCAATATTTGCCATCAAACGGATCAATGATCACAGCATCTTTAGTTTTTTTACATATCAGCAGGTGATTTAGGTTGTCCCATTCACCTAATTGGGCTTGCAGTACAATGATTTCCTCAGTGTCAAGGACTACTTTCGGTGGATGATTTAGCATCGGATTCACACATGCCATGCACCGCTGACCTTTCAAGTGATGAGCGACACTGTCTCCCCTATGGGGAGGTTGATGCAACCGCAAGTCTTGTTGCTGCTGGCGCTGCTGGTAATCTCTGCTTTCAGTACAGCTGTTACTTCAGAAGGTAGCCAAGTACACCTAGAAATACAGATTGATGAAGCCAGCGCTAAAGATTGGTACCAGCAAGGAGACATCATTTCACTCTCTGCCAACATCGTCAATGATGGGGCATCGCAAAGCATTGAAAACGACCCTTCATGCAATGTAATCATTCAAGTTCTAAACTCAAATCAAGAGTTAGTTTACGATGAATCGGATTCTTGCCGAGGCCAATCACAAAGCATTGATTTTGAAAGCGGTGAGATAAAACAATTCACTGGAATGGATTGGGATTTGAAGGACTCGACAGGAACTTATGCACCTTCTGGATTTTATACGATCAAAGCAGTCCACCCTACTACTGATTTGAGCGATGCAGTAGAAGTGGAAATTCAAACTTCATTCGATACTCCGCAACAATTAGAATTGGTATTGACCATCAGTAATCGCCAACAAGTAATACTTGATGATCAAAATTTGATACTTGGCGTTTCATTGTATAACCCTACTAAAGATTCTGTTACACTCCCTGGCCAATCCGCTTGTAAATTAATTTCACAAATTGGCGACATTACAACCCTTCAGTTACCATGCTTTTCTAGCCGCAACAACATTACTGCGGGGGAACAAATCTTGTTGGGTAGCATCTTAATCCCTGCTTCACAAACAGATAGTGGTGATTTGAATATTGAAGTATTCAATGTAGGTAAATCTCTCAGCCAGAGCATCACTGTTGATATATCGCAAAGCGGTATTTCTGGTATTGAAGAAATGGCTAATGGCTTGCAAACCGATATTGTTCTCCAGGCAAATGACAATCTATTCTCTGAAGGCGAAATATTTGAATCGTCTTTGTTACTAACCAATGTTGGTGAAAGCGAAAGAGTGCTGACATTCACAAATACCTGTAAGGCAGAAATGTGGATAATAGACGACCGCGGCAGAGTGGTTTTTGATTCAAGGATGACTAAAACTTGTAGCGAAATTGAAGTTGACAATGTGCTTAGTAGCAATGAACAACTCGCATTTGAATTAGTCGATTGGTCTTTCACAGATTTACAGGGTTGTGAAGTACCTTCTGGTACATACAACATGATAGTGGAAATACCAGAATATTATGCAGTTTCTTCTCATCAACTAACATACGAAAGAGTGAGTGCTACTGATTGCGCCTCCCCTCTCGATATGGAAATCGTAACTCATATTAGTTCTTCAAATAATAATTTAGATGTAACCCTTGACCTACTTCCAAAAATTAGTGAAGTAGAATTAAGATGGGTTGGAACGTGTGCAGTCTCTGCGAATATTTATGATGATTCAGGACAAGAAGTACACCGCCAACGTTCACTTTGTGATGATAGGGATGGTCGATTAACACTTTTGAAGTATGAAGGATTTGATAAACCTACTACAATGAATCTTGGTGGAGTTACAATGATTGATATGATGCAAAATGATCTTCCAGATGGAAATTATGTGCTCAAATTAGAATTACAAACTAACCCAATTAGTTTAGCTCAAATTGAATTTTCATGGCCTCTTTCCGAATCACAACAAAGTGTTACAGTAGATAACACAGAAACCCAACAAGCACTTGATTTGAGAGTATTGACCGGTTTCTGGAGTGGAGTCATTACCGAAAGCGGAACCTGTTGGATTTTGAATTCCAATGAAGAAGGACAAATCCTACTCAGCCGCGGTGTAGGTGGTTGGGTGCCTCAGCAAGGATGGAGTGGCGCTTATCAAGTTCAAAATACGGAAGTAGCACCAGAATGCAGAAACTTCAATGTTGCAAGTATACAAGTTACAAGCGTTGAAAGTGAGAGCCCTGAACAACTTGGCGTAATAGGTGATGATGAGAAAGATAAAACGATTGCAGTGTCAGTTCAAGAAGAAGTAATTTCAATTGCACCAACCATTCTTGTCATCGCTTCAACGACTTCAATATTATCTATGTTAGTATTGGTTACACTTAACACTGAATCAATACGAATACCATCAACGGCTGCAGGATTATGGTTCCTTGGGCTAATTGGTAGGACACATGAGACTACAGATGGAAGATTCCAACGAGGGCGTCTAATGGGATACTTAACCGCAAACCCTGGTTGCCACTTCCGAGCTCTAATGGGTGCTCTAGAAATGTCCAATGGGCAAATTACTCACCATCTTCGCGTCCTAGAGAGTGAAGAGAGTATTTGGCGTAGAAAGGATGGTCGCTTAGTTCGTTTCTACCCGTTAACAAATCAACTTCAACCACATATGACCAATGACCTATTACCAGTTCCACCATTATCTCCTGACCCAAATAGTCTGCAGGGCAAGATACTATCTCTATTGGATAACGATGGGACTTTAGGTGATTTCCCAACACAATCTGAATTAGCAGTTCGATTAGAAAAGTCACAACAGTTAGTTTCACATCATCTGCGAACTTTACAGAAGTTTGGGCTTGTTGAAAAGAGAAAAATGGGTATGCGAAATAGATACAAATTAACCCGAGAAGCGATTTTCTTATTGGAAACAAATGATGATTTCTCAAAGGGAAATTAATTCACTATTGTTGATTAATCCCAGAGTATTCAATTTCCCATTGCAATTGTGTCCATCCTGCTGACTCAGTCGCTTGTATTAGTGAAGATTTTGCATGCTCTCCACCTTCAACCAATACCCCAACAATTCCTCCGCCTCCAGCACCCATTGCTTTCCAGGCCAGTACAGAACCACTTTCTTCTAAAGGAGTTAGAATATCACGAAACGGGTCATGTAACTTTTCATCGATTAGATCAACTCCTAACATCACCATTCTCATTGAATTGATTACTTGTGAAATCTCTTCGTCATGTATAGCTGAAGCCATCGATAGACCAGCATCTCTTATCATGTCCAACCCTTGTATTACCTGTTCATTGTGGTCGTGAAATTGTTTCCAAATATTGTCATGTATCTCTCCAGAAACATGTTGGATCCTGGTATCAAATAATAGCAGATGCATTTGTAGCCATGTGCAGAATTCGATGGAGGGATTCAATCGTTTAATCTCCACCTCATCGCCTCTAAAAGTCAAATGATTAATGCCACCAAATGTGCTAGCCCATTGGTCTTGACGTCCACCGGTATTTCCTAATAGAGATTCAAATTGAAAGGCCAACTCAGCTATTTCTCCAAGTTCCCTTCCCTCTCCAGCAATAGCAGCTAACAAAGCGACATTCATCGCTCCTGAAGTTCCTAAACCCGAACCAATTGGCATTTCTGTTGAATACTGAACAGTCATTCTCCTATTTTGGTCAATCATCTTTTTTGCAGTTACATAGTGATTTATTGCAACATTGACCACTTCTCCACTTTTGATATTACAATACGCAGGAACATCACTCCAACCTCCAGCCAAATCTATCCTCACCGGACAGCGCACGGAGATTTCTCTACCCATGAATAAGGCACATCGGACACACCTCATCAAGAGTCGCATTCAAGAATGTGGTATCAGTCGCAGACTCGCCCCCTATGGGGGCGGGTGTTTTGCATGTCCGACGAATTTTCTCCAAGTGATGAAGTTGCTTGGCAGCAAAAATGGGCGGATAACCATGTATTTGAGACAGACTTAGATACTCAAAAACCCCCATTTTACTGCCTAGAAATGTACCCATATCCGTCTGGAAAAATGCACATGGGCCATGTTAGAAATTATTCAATTGGCGACGCAGTAGCCCGATATAAGAGAATGATGGGCTTTGACGTCCTCTATCCGATAGGTTTCGACTCATTCGGTATGCCGGCCGAAAATGCAGCGATAAAAGAAGGAATACATCCTCACGACAT
>JAOMOG010000028.1 GCA_028353405.1 Candidatus Poseidoniaceae archaeon
CAGGAAATCAATTCCCAGTAGTTTCCAATTCGGAAGCAAGCCCAATTCCAGAATTGGCAAGAGATGATACTGACTTTGAAAGACAATGGATTAGATTAGGAGCGGTTGGCCCTGAATTACGTGTTAAATCAATTACACTTTCAGATGACCACGTTGCTCCATCATCAAAGATTGATATTACAACTGAGATCATTAACAAGGGAGGAGAAACAGCTGCATCATTCAAGGTTGCATTCTTTGCTGGAGATTCAGAGACTCCATTCAAGGTAATTACAATCGTGGGAATTGGTGGCGGCGAAACACGGGAAATGACCACTACATGGTCCGCAGAAGATGTTTCGTATATTCGCGTGGAAGTTGATTATGGTAATTTAATCGCAGAGGTAAATGATGATGATAACTCAGCAACTCACAGCGTAGATATTGCTTATGCCAAGTATTTGGGTGGTTTGGATAGTATTAGAGAAAATCCATTACAGTGGATATTTGCACTAGTTTCAATAATCGTTGTAATTTCAGTTATTTCTATCGCTTCAAGAACCTCTATCGATTATGGTGAAGGAGCCTTTGATGAAGAAGAATCAGACTGGGAAGACGACGACGAAGATGAAGACGATTACGATGAAGACACAGAGTGATCATTACATCTGATTCAATGCTTGTGGCATCGTCAATTCACCAGTTCCTACCTTTGCAGCTAATTCTTTGGAAATAGTCTTGGCACCAGAACTCTCGGTTCGGCTTTGATTTTGGATATACCTTATCTGGCCAGCAGTAGGTTTCAGCACCCGTTGTTGCCAAACACGTTTACCGCGTAATAATGCGATTCTAACGGCGGATGTAGAGTGGTTATGCCGTAATAGGCCACGAGAGGTCTTTGCCTCATCCACCTCTTCAATATTCCACTGGTTTTCTAAACATTTATTGATAATTCTATCTCGTAATAATGGTGCACCATCACCAATTCTCAAAGTTATATTTTTGAATTCAGCAGCAGCTATAATAGAATTAACATGGTCAACAACAAAATCAACTCCTTCAAGTTGCGCAACACCCATCAGCACTCCATCTGCCAACCACGCTAAACCTGGGCGTGGACCAGGGTCTATCCCAATAGATATGTTTTCAATTACCGACAGGCCATTTATCAAAATCGTTGCTTGAGTGACTGCAGATTCACAACAATCGATATTGCAAGCAATTCCTCGCCCTTCACCAATCGCATTCGCAACTTCTTCTTCACTGCCAAACCAAATCGTATCTTTACTTGGCAAACTTTGCCCGATTTCAAGTTGGGTAAATGGTAGTCCTTTTTTGCGTAGTGCTTCCATCAAGCGAAAGGCCAATTTAAAATCAGCGCACCTGATAACTACCTTAGACACAAACAATGCTTTCAAAGGAAGGTCACAAAGTTATTGATTGTTGGTGTAGACAAGATTTCAGTCAAATGGCTGCAATAATGGCCTTTACAATAGAAGTTATCAATAACGATTGACATTGTTGACAAAATGTGTCGAGTCAGTATGAACGGGAATTGCGACAAGTCATTGCGGGGGTTCCTGCGGGTGTTGAGGCTGTAATCAAGTCCTGTACAGAACAACAAAAAGAGAAAATGAGATTAGCCATAAAGCGTCCATTTTTGGTTGTTAGAGCGGCAGGTTCAGGAATGGAAGGTACAGGTGATTTACTAGCACTTAGGGGGGATATTTGCTTTCCAATTGAAGTTAAAACTACAAAGGCAAGTAAATTGTATCTCTCAGGTAGGACAATGGATCAATATTTAGCTATGGTAAATGAAGGACAAAGGTGTAATCTAATGCCATTATATGCTCATAGAAGAAAAGGTATTCGAGGAGATTCGTGGATGATATTCAGAGTTGAGACAAATAATCTCAAGGGCCGTTTAAGACAATTAGCAAAATCAATACCGCCATTCCCACGCAATAGAAATGGCACACCTTATCTCAATTGGCAGGATGGAATGCCACTCCACAAGTTCATTGCATTAGTTTGTTCAAATGCCGCTGAACAAAATCAAACATTACACAATTTGGAAGTCAGAGCAATAAGAACAGATATTGCAGCCCAATTGGATGTTAGTAAAATAGTAGAAGAGCAAGTATCAGCAGCAGATGAAATAAAAAATCAAACTGAAATATTTGCTGAATTAGCAAGACGTCGTAGCCGTTGATTAGAAGTAGGGTACTACCATAATAAATATTAAAATTATAAAGAAAAACATCGACGATAAAGAAGAGGCTTTACTGGCAAAGTGATCTACTTTTAGAGCATGTATATTCCACAACTTCAATTTCTTACCAACACTCTTGACTCCAGAAATAGTGCCATGAAGTAAATCTCTAAACATATGTCCGCCATCAAATGGAACCATTGGTATTAGGTTAGTAAATCCTAATAAAATATTAACCCACATTAGCCAGAAAAACAAATTAACTAAGAAAACGATTCCACCAAGTCCGATTAGAGATGCAACCATTCCATCACCTGCTTGAAGCAATGATTGTTCAAATGGATGTATCGCCACTCCATTCATTTGGAAAGGAGTCAACATTATTGTAAGCGAATGAATAGGAACTGAGATAGCAGTTTCCAAAGTATTTCCTTGCCATCGTGGAGAGAATGGACCTGCTAACCTATCAATTCCAGCAGTGCCTTCAGACATACCCATTACTCCCAAAAATGGATCGCCTACCTCAACTCCAAGATTTACAAGGCTTTCATTACTCCATCCTAGTTCTGAATAATATTGATGTTTATCAGTTAGATTTACTGTAATAGTCTCTCTAAGCCCACTCTCTCTGTATACTACGATATCTATTCGTTCACCCGAGGAATAATTGGCGAGTGTTTCGCGAAAGCCATCAACACCTATTATTTCTTGACCATCGATTGAAATCAATGTGTCCCAAGGTTGCATTCCACCGGCATCAGCGCCAGAATCTTTGACGATTTCTCTTACATGAATATGATCATTTATAGCTACTACTTGAGATGCCAACATTCCCATCATTATCATCAAAACAAATGCAGCAAAGAGGTTGGTTGCAGGCCCAGCAGCAAACATTCTCAATCTTTCACGCCTTGGAGCGCGCATTAATTCTTGATACTGCGGTTCTGCAAATGCGCCTAAGGGGAGAGGTCCTAGCATCAACAGGCCAAAAGAACGGACTCTCATTCCATGAGCTCTTGCTATTAATCCATGCCCGAATTCATGAATTACCAAAGAAACAACGAATGCAATTACACCCCAGCCTAACGGAATGATTGGATTTAGTCCCGGGATTGCAACCATTTCGCTAACACTTGGAGGATCCATTGTCGGAGGTGATAGTAATGCGCCGATGAATGACAATATTACAACTAAAGTAACTGCAAATAGGGCAAGACTGCATAACCAAAGAGAAACTTCCCCATACGCTCTCCAAAATCTACGTGGTTTGGAAATTTTTTCTAAGACATTCAATCCTTGTTTACCTCTAATCATTAAAATGACTTTGAAAACTCTCGAAGAATTCCAGCGGTCTAAAATACCACTTTTCTCCCATGACCGTAGAATGATTGCCCAGATGATTATGGTGACCCATACCAATGTCCAATCGGCATCTATTACCATGAAATCGCCGACATCCATAGACTTGCCAAACCCTCTTCCTCCTTCAATGCTCACACCAAATCTATTGAATAACTCTCTAATTAGCACTCACAAAATGCGGGAAAGTTCATGTGCACTCGCCTTGAGCACTAAATGATGGTATCTTACAAGGCTGCAATTGAAGTGTGGTGTGAGGAAAATTGGGGGCAAACGCCTGAAGAGATTTCCGAGTGGGTTGCCGATGATGAGATTTCTCAAGTATTCCTTAGATTGACACAAGGAGTGGTAATAGTGGATTTTGTAATTGATGATGACGGTGATTTGATTTGCCAAGAGCATTTACATATACCGCTAGATCGTTGGAACCCTGGTTCTATTCAAGTTCACAGAACTCAAGAGGGTCTGGTTAGATTTAGGCACCGTCAATCAGAAATGTTACTTTCAGCAAGGCTTAGAGCGCCTGAATGGGGTAAAGCGCTCCTTGAGGAATGGCTAATGTCTCAGCGGGGAGAATCAACTCGTCCCAAAGAGAGATCAGCAAGAATCGCTGCAATAAAAAGAAGCAAACTAAGTATAGAGCGAAATCTTAAATCTGCTTCATTGGAATCAAGTCAAACCGATTTAGAATTAGCTAAGATCTCAATCGCATCAGCTGAAAGACAACTGGAAGGAAGAAATAAGGTTTGAAATTCAACTCAATTTCACTTTGTAACGGTCTCTTCCATTTGCATACAATGTGATTGAACCATTTGAAGAAACACATATCGCAATGCATTCCGCTAGTTGTGAAATTGCTCTAGCAGCGAGGTGCCGTCCTCCTTCACCTGGTTTTGGTACAACTCCAGCCGGAACCTGGATATATCTTCCAGCATCACTTGCAATTCCTTCTCTATTGAATAGAATAGCGCCATCCAACCAAGCGAATTCAGCCATTGACTCATGGTTTGCATGATCTCCAATATCTCTTTTTTCGGTCGGATGTCCTTTGAATGGGTTTAGAACTAAGGCGGTAGAATATTTTCTCAATGATGGTAAAGGGCCAATTGCAAACAAGGCACCAACTGCGTGACCTTCTCTACCGCGACTTCCAATATGTCTTGCTAACTCCATTAATTTGGTCAAAATTGCTAGTTCAATATGGAATTCGCTAGAGATATTAGCCAATCTGTTGGTGCTGAGAACATTTGTGTCGATTACGATAACCCCCTCAACAGGTTCTGCTAGTACTACTAACAATCTTTCACCTCTCGAGATTCTACCTTCCCCCATTCCTTGTAAAATAAAATCGTGAACATGGTTCAATACCCCTAGTCCTTGAGCCGAAAGGTGTTCTTCCATTTTCGTAGTTTCAATTCCCGCATCAGTTAGTGAATTTTTAATTTTTGATTGACTAGTTAATACGGTCAATGGTAACTCTTTTGGCAACACTTCAACGACGCTTTTGGCTTTACGCGCACTAGCGGTCACCATCATGACAGCATCAAAACTTCGCTTATCCCCTTCGAGGGTACTTTTGACCAAAGCAGGGAGGTCGACCATCAACAACCCTCATTCACTGGTTGTATCTATTCCTGGCATTTGGTCTTCGCCTTCACGATATACAGTTCGTAAATTGTTGATAAAATTCTTTTCTTTAACAACGAGAGTAAATTCGTTAAAACCTGGGTCCTCTTCACCATCTAATGCATTTAGCAGCATCTCAAGTGTTTTGCGTGCACCTTCACGGTGAGGGTATGAGAAGATTCCCATTGAAACAGGAGGTGATACAATTGTCTTGATCGATTTCATTTCTTTTAGAGTGGCGAATAAGTTGACATAAGTCTCAGGGAGAAGATCTCTTCGAGCATCATCTTGATTCGGCCTTCTACAATCTGGGCCAACAACGTGAATAATATGCTTGAAATTATCAGATAAATCGTATGGTTTTGATACAACATTCTGTGTGACAACACAAGGGGGCTCATTGGTTTTCCTTTTCTCCAAACAGATTTGACGAGTAAAATCAGTTAAATCTTGTCCTGCTTTTGCATGAATCAAAGCATCCATTCCTTCGCGACCGGATAGACGATTATTCGCCGGAGTGATAAGTGCATCAGCGGTATAGTTCCATACCTCTCCACCAACAACTTTCAGAACTCCCCATTTACAGGTTCTAGACATATACAGTTCTGCCATCGGTTCAAGCAGGAGGGGCCTCCCTACATATCAAGTTCGCAATATAATGAATTAATCGGCTTAATATCGCCGTTTTTTGCTAAGTAAATATTACGCCGAGAGTGCATTTTCACAAAATTATCCCGATAGGGCTAAACACATGAGATGCACCCAACAAATGTGAGTCTAACGCGCTGTGCTATATTCTTCGCAATCATCATGATTGCGAATTCTGTACTAGTGCCAGTGTTGGATAATGTTGTTAGCGAAAAGGTAGAAATTGTAACCGAAGAAAACCCTTGGACTCTAAAGCAAGCCTTTAACGGGTTTCATGCTAGTACAGGCGGTGATATTTGGAATCAAACGCCATGGCAAAATATCGCTATTCCATCAGGGTTTGATCTACTTACAGTGATAGATTACTCCGATGTTGGTGTTTTGATAAATAATAACTCTGAGGCCAGCAAAACAATTGGCTGGGCCTTTGTAAATGCAAGAAATATTTCTGCGGACAGGATCTTTATTTTCAATGATAGCAATACTCCAACGGATGAAACGATTAACCGGGAAAAATTTGAAACTTATTTTATGTTACCATTTTTTGAAATGTTGAACAACAGGTCCCTAGGAAACACACTCAATTATTTGGTAACAACCAAAGGAATCCCCCTTCGTATTAACGGAGGTGCTGATAAAGCCAGTTTTGATCAAGAGTTTAGTTTGCTTGGTGGCCAGTATAATGGCAGCATCGGCGCTAATTCGTGGGTTAACCATCAATATGGGCCATTGGCAGGAAAAGAGATGGAAGTTTTTACTAGGCAAGAATATGGATTCTATTTGGTCACTAGGTTAACTGGATATACTGTTGAAACCGCTCTTGGTTTGATAGAAAAAGCAAATAATTCACTTGGACAAAGAGGAACGTTTGTTTTGGATTTGGCTACTAACCGAAACAATTCTGGATACAAATATTGGAATGATGACTTATATGTTGCAAATACAACTCTGAATGGAACTTTAGGACTCCCGGTAATATTCGATGAAGAGACAGAATTTCTCACCAACATTAGCAATGTGATGGGTTATGCTTCATGGGGCAGCAATGACGGTAACTGGAATAAGAATTACTTACCTAATGGCGGATTTGACACCACAGATACATCTTGGTCTAGTGGCTCTAGATACTGGAACGCATCATCGCCAACCGTTTCAACTGGTGATGAATTTAGTTGGGGCTATCAGGATATTACGACGCAAGGTGGAAATGGGGCATTAGAGGCTCAAATTTCAACCGAATGTTCACAGGAATCTGGGGATTCATTACCTGGTATCTATGCTGAATATTTTGATAACGAAGGAATCAGTTTCAATACAGCTACGATGCCAGACTTAATCGATAGAGTGCCAGACCACATTCGTACTGAAACTAGCCTAGCATACTCTTCATCAAATAATCCATATTCTGGTCTAGATGATCGATTCAAGAATAATTGGGGTGCGAGATTCAGTGGGTTAATCGATATTCCAGAAACCGGAAATTGGACACTGTATCTCAATTCCGATGATGGTTCAGAATTGTGGATTGACGGAGTTAGCGCAATTCAGAATTATGGGTCACACGGAATGAGGGAACATTCAGTCACAATGAATCTGTCTGCAGGATATCATGATTTCAGGATTGAATTTTTCCAAGGTGGAGGACCTCATGGATTGATACTATCTTGGGATGGACCTAATGTGAGTAAAGCTACAATACCATCATCGGCTTTCTATGTGGCTGGAGATTATACACCTCAGTCAGACAATCTAATCCATCACTGGGACTTTGAAGAAGGTTCAGGTAATCAAACTAATGATAGTGCATCTAATGGGACTGATTTCTTATTATATGGTATGGATTCAACCAATTGGAGAAATTGCATCGATGGCAATTGTTTATGGTATGATGGCACTAATGATTATGCTAAGGTCAATGTAGATGACTGGCTTGGTAATTTCACTGTTAGCCAATGGGTGTGGGCTAATGTTTCGAATCAAACAAACTATGCTGCAACCTTTGCAATAGATGATAATGCAGGTTCTAACCAATCTTTCCAACATATGATTTCGAATAGTCAATGGAAGTTACATAACAATCAATCAAAGGTGTTTGGTGATGTAACTCCACAAAAGTGGACTCATTTAGTAACAATATATGATGCTGGAGAGACGAGACAATACATGGATGGTGTTTTGGTAAATACCAATGCATTTCCAAATGGTTCAATAAATAATTTTGATTTATACAAATTAGGTGTAAATCGTGCAGGCAATTCATATTTTGAAGGAATGATTGACAATCTTATGATTTGGAATACATCCTTGAGCGACGGTTCTGTAACTGCTCTGAACAGAGATATTATCAACAACTGCTCCGCATATTCCGGAAATGGTCAAGGTGTTGCTTATCTCGAAACGACTTATGACATTCCTTCCAATTTTACTAATCATGTATGGTCAGTATACGGATATGGGAAAAGAACTGGTGACGTGTTTGGACAATACAATATCGAAGTATCTTCTTTAGATACAAATGGTACATTGATCAATACTAACACTTCTTCAAACATAGATTTCACTACAAATTGGAATTCTGCATCAATGAGGTTTAGGCCACACTCAGATGCAACATCATTACGAATCAAGATTTCATTGGATATTGTTCCTACATCAACAGATGGTTCTTTATTTATTGATTCAACTGTATTGCGGGTAATTAGGCCACACATGGAATGGGTCAATGGTTCGGTTGTGGAAACCGCAGTTAGTACTGGTGCTCGCTCTTTCAATTGGGGAACTACATACGGGCAATCACTTGTCGCAGATATTCTTGAAGATGGCGCAAGTGGAATCAAAGGTTATGTCTACGAACCTTATCTCACTGCAGTAGGTTATCCATCTGTCTTATTGCCATCTTATGCGATGGGTTATAATCTCGCAGAATCACAAGCAGCATCTAATCTTCTAACCAGTTGGATGGGAGTTGTTGTTGGAGATCCTAAGATGGCTGCATATGCGGACATCTTCCACGATGTTTCAATCCTGGATGCTAGACAAATCAATAATGCTAGTCTCAATGATGCGACCATCATTCAAATTGCAGTTGAGAATCGAGGGATGTCAGAAGCTAATGGAACATTGGTAATTCAGGATGTCCAAGGAAATAAGATTCTTTCAACTCATAATCTAACTATGCCGAAAGGAGATGAAGTAGGTTCGCGTATTTTGCTTAATCTGACCTACTATCCAGAAAACACAGGTTGGACTGATATTAGGATTATTTATCAAAACATTAGTTCTGACTATCCAGAGAGGAATACGCTGAATAATATGAAACAATTACGAGTTTGGGTAAATGCTCCACCGGTAATAGATGCTATCAGTTGCGATTCTCCTGTATATTCCCGTGGCGACAATTTCATATGCACTGTAACGGCAAGTGATGATATCAATGTTACATCAGTTGAAATTCGCTGGTTGGTAATTGGAGAAGGTATAACACATGAAACAGGGCATTGGGTTTCGCAAAACCCAGGTAGAGTCGATCAAAATAGATGGCAAACCTCGATTATTCTTTCAACGGCCTCTAATTTGGGGCACTTGGCATTACAAGCATTTGTAGAAGATGAAAGTGGGCAAATCACAACATTGGTAGAGTACAATGTGAGTCAAATTGTCAATGCTAGTGCCATGTGGTTTGGACCACATTTAGAGGGGGTAGATGATGCCCAATGGGTCGGTGCAACTTTACTATCTAATCATCCAACAAAAGGAATTTATCGCGGAGAAAACATCGTACTTCGCAGTTGTGTCTTAGATGCAGATTTATTTGTTGAATCTGAAGTCCCTACTATACAAGTCTCAAGTGGTACTGTGAGCAATCTCACATATGTCTCTCAAAGTGATTCAAATCATCATTGTTATGTCGGTAACTATTCTTTGGCAATTAGCCAACCATTAACAGATTTGACATTTTATCTATATTCATTTGATGGTCAACTATTGAATAGCCGTCAAATCGAGGTTTCTGATAGAGAGCCAGAAATTGAAATCTCAGTCGTTGATTCAGAAGGTGAGACGTTGAGTAGAGTTCTGGGTGGTGGTAGTGAATTTGTCAAGATAGTCATCACCGATGCAGATGACCCATTATCTCCAATCATCGGCGACCTTGACATTACATGGCCAGGTGCTGAAACTCTAACCTATCCGATTGACATTCTACAAGGTGGCAATACTATGCTTGTGGAATTACCAGTTGTAGAAGTACCGTTAGAATCAGGCGATTTGATTGTGTATTCCAGTATTACTGGAAAACATGGTGCAAGCCAGAGCAAACAATTTCAAATTCCTTTAATTCTAACCTTGCCAGATATCGTTGAATACTCCATCTGTGATAATTCAGGCCCGATTGAAGAATTAATGTTTGGCCAAACAGCTACCTTGACTCTTGTCGTGGAGAGTC
>JAOMOG010000029.1 GCA_028353405.1 Candidatus Poseidoniaceae archaeon
CCCATGAATTGAGGACATCACCGACTCTCTGTTGCCATCCATGGCCATCAAAATTCAAACTGAAATATTGTTCTCCGTCTTCAGTGGTATAATTTTGCAATAGATCCCAAGAGGTAGTAAGTGTAATTTCATGATCTGCCATCGGTTGATTCCAAGTTCCGATATCCATACTTCGTGTGAAAAAATTATTACCAGTAGTCGCGATGGAATCTATTGAATCCACTGTGACATCAATCGTTACTTGATCACCCCATTGCAGGGTTGAATTCAACAGCAAGTGAGCGGTTCTAAAACCATCCTCATAGCCCCATGTTGTAAAAATACTAACTTCTAATTCTGTTCCATTTTGAAGATGTGTTACTTCGGTAGTGATGTCGAATGTTGAATTGCTTGAGAATTTCAACAAGTATGCGTGGTTATTATCGGTTCCACTTTGACTTGTCCAAGCTGTTGTAATTTCAACATTTAATGGGTCAACACCATCTGCATAAACAGAAAGTGGCGTGAGTAAAAGAAGCCCAATCAGCACAATGGGAGTGATGCGTTTGTTCCCAGACATGAACATAGGATTCTCGCACTCCCATTCAAAGCCTTTGTTGATTTGTGTTGAATAATAGTTCAGATATCTAAAATATAACAGAACATTAGCGGAGCAACAATAGTGGCATCGCTTTCAATTACAAACTTCTCCGTCTCAACCGAAAGTTTGCCCCAAGTAATTTTTTCATTAGGTGGAGCACCGGAATATCCTCCATAGGAAGGAGTTGATTCCGATATTTGGCAGAACCAAGACCACAAAGGGGCATCTTTTTCCAAGTCTTGATTGAGCATTGGTACTACGCAAATTGGGAAATCTCCAGCGATTCCACCACCTAATTGCAAGAATGCCAAAGGAGTATTGCATTGACAATACCATTCTGCCAAACTAGTCATATATCCAATTCCACCAATGATTGTTTTCTGCTCAACTTTACCTTGCATTACTCTTGCAGCAAATATATTGCCTAATGTTGAATCTTCCCAACCAGGTACGACCAATGGCAGATTTACTTGTGCTGCTGCTAATAACCAAGAATTCTCTGGTAATGCTTGATACTCTAATTCATCTTCTAACAAAATATCATAAAAGAATTGGTGTGGTAATTTTGATTGCCCAAGTTGACTACTTTTTTCCCAACGACCCATTAGATATGATTCAATTTTTCTAAATGCTTTATCTTCAGGGATACAGGTATCTGTCACCCGATTCATGTTATTATCGAGTAAATCGGCTTCATCTTGTGCTGATAAAGAGCGCCAATCATCAATCTTTTGATAATGGTTATGAGCGACCAAATTGAATAAATCTTCTTCCAAGTTTGCACCTGTACATGAGATTGCTGCAATATGCCCTGCTCTGATCATAGGCGCAATACTACGCCCAAGTTCAGCCGTTGACATCGCTCCAGCTAAAGTTAAAAATATCTTACCGCCTGATTCTAGGAATTGAAGTAATGATTCACTCGCTGATGCTAATGAACCGGCATTAAAATGGCGGTAGTGCTCTTTGACAAACGTTCTCACGGACATTCTTCACTCCTCCGTATTTTCTTCTTGGTATAGGAATCTGTCATGATTAGATTTTTTAATCAATTTGAGGTTAGGCATTACTCGTTCAAGGGCCATATGAATTTGGTCAACTATTGTCTCCGGGTCGCATTGTCCGCAAGTAAAACAATCGATTGCAAGCCAACCTTTTTCTGAATAACAATGCGCAGTTACATGTGATTCATCCAATAATACTACTGCTGCAAAACCAGGTGGGGAAGTAATCCCATCAAATTGTTCAACATGGGAATGAACTTCCTTAGCTTCACTATTTATTACAGCATCTCGCATAATTTGTAACATCCAATTACCATCGTCTTTATCAATAGGTGAATAACCTGTATAATCAACAAAAATATGGCTTCCATGTGACTTTAAATTGTTCATTGCAGATCCTCCTTTTGGAAAAATGTTGAATCGCCAATTGTTCTGTTTTTACCTATTTGCTGAATCATTGGAGTCCATCTGCCTTGGTCTTTAGCGTTAATATGATTAGCAACTATTTTTGTTGCTAACATCGCTGCTGTAAATTGGGTCAGTGGTGAATCTATTTGCGGTACTATCTCATTTACATCAGCAGAAATTACTGTTGCTTTTTTTGCATTGAATAAAGATTCGATTGTTTCTACTGCTTGCCAATATGATAGCCCGCCTGGCACAGGTGTTCCAGTTGCAGGTACGATGGACCCATCTAAGCCATCTATGTCGATACTTAGGTGAACAGGACCTTCTATCTTTGACAATGTATCTAGCCATTGTTGCCATACATCTCTGCCTGTTGAATGGTTTTGTGTATCTTTAGCGAAGAAAGTAGTGATTCTATCGTCATTAGAAATGGTTTCAAATTCTTCTTGGCTATATGCCCTAATTCCGACTTGCAATAGCCTTCCAACACCTAAGTCAAGACTACGTGAGGCAGCGCATGCATGCGAATATATCTCGCCATCTAATTGGCTACGAAGGTCTGCATGGGCATCGATTTGGACAATGGTTAATTTGGATAAATCATTATTGATGAGGGGATGATTTTTGGCAGCATTAACCAAGGGTGGTAAGATTCCATGTTCGCCCCCCAATGAGAGCGGGAAACAGTCTCCGGCATACCATGGTTGAAGGTAGTTAGAAATGCCATCTAATTGCTGTAATAATGAATTGCCTTCACCATTCCATGGTTGATTGGTGTGAATTGCATTACCTTTTGGTAAATCTGTTCCAAGTAGCGGATCAAATAATTCAACTTGTCCACTTGCTTCAACACAAGATTTTGGTCCTTGGGAAGTTCCTTGGCCGTAGGAAGTGGTCAATTCATATGGAATTTGTAAAATAACGACGTCAACAATTCCGTTATTTTCGGGCAAGCCTAGGAAGTTGCCTTCTACAAACATGCCACTCACCGAACTAATTCAAATCAACATTGCTTAAAAAAAGGACGGACGCTAAATCTCTCTCCCCGGGAGTCATATTGAACTTTCTTGCTATCAAAAGTTGTCAATATCGGTCGATTTCATGAAAAAACAGCGAGAAGTTAATATGGGTTGGAATACAATACATAAAGGTAGTCGGGGGAGATTATCGGCAATGCCGTATCAATCCTGCGCGGAGGAATAATCATGGGAATGACAATGGGAGAATTGACAAGAGCCATTCAACAGCACATCGATATCGAGATGGATTCGGAAGTTGCACAAGGTATGGCCGAACACGCTTTAGGATTCTTCGGGTTCTATAATAGGATTATTGATAACGCATTAGAACCTACAGATCGTAACTTATTTTACATGTTCCAAGATTATGACTTACTTACTACTGAGTCTGAAGAAACAACACTTTGGGATGGCCGAGAATGGAGAATCCACTATTGGAAGTTCAAGCCAGATTTACGTGAGCGCGTTGAAGCTTACATGCAACGTGATCTAGAACCTGAAGTAATCGACCCGTTCGCTGATGTTTATGGCGGCAATGGTGCTGCAATATGGACAAAGGAAGCAGAAAGGGTCAAAAATCCTAATGCATTCAATGCAGAATGGTAATCAAGTTTACCACAATTCCAATTAGGTGGAGACTAGAGGAGATTTTATGCGAGGTATAGCATTGGTAGCGATATTATTGCTGGCCGGCTTTACTCCAGCTCTGGGAAATTCTACAGCACAACAACCAGACATTGTTCAGGAACATTGGTACCATTCTTATCTGACGCTGACTCTTGATGTACAAGCATGGGCTGAAGATTATCCTGAAATCGTCTTATTAACCATTGCTGGACAGACCGAACTTGGCAAAAATCTCTGGGTTGTTCAAATATCTGATTGGACTCAAAATACCAAACCAGATGGTACACAGAAAGAAATTGTTTACATCGATGGTGGGCATCATGGAAATGAGCACCTAGGAACCGAATTGGCATTCTTAACCGCTGAATATTACATCGAGGGTTGGGGAGCTGGAGATCAAGATGTCATTGATGTTCTTGCTACAACTGAACTACACATTCTCATTATGTTGAATGCAGATGGTAATGATATTGATACCCGCTGGAATCTCAACCAAGTAGATTTGAATCGAAATTACGACCATTACTGGAATACCTGCCCGACGACCCAACCAGGGAGTGGTGCATTCAGTGAATCTGAAACTCTTGCGAATTCAAATTACATGAATACGGTAGTTCCTGACGCAGATCTGTATGTAACAATGCATACCGGGGTTTGGATTATGCTCTATCCTTGGGGTAAATGGCCAGACCAGCCTTCCGATTGGGAATTGTTTCACGGAATAAGGGATGAAGTTCACACAAATATCTCAGATATTCCAATTCAAAATGCAAATCAAGGATTATACCCAAATTGTGGAACCAGTAGAGATTATGGTTATGGGGTTATGGGATTCCCTACATTCACATTTGAAACTGATGATGAGCAATGGTTACTTGGTACAGTCGAGCCTTTGTCAGATAGACTTGGAGAAGAATTAGATGTTATGAAATATTTGATTGACAATGTTTGGTATTGGAGAGCAAGATTAACGATTGAAGAAATCACAATAGAAGATGATGTAGTAAATTTCGATGTTGTCAATGATGGAAGAGCTTCTACAAGGAATGCTACACTACAATATCTAAATGAAGAAACTGATGAAATTCTTTGGCAATCAGATAATTTCACTGTTAATATTACAAGTAGAATCAGTGTTTCGACTAATGGATTTGATTATGATAATGGAGTCTGGAGGCTATCATACCAAAAACGAATTATCAACAGTGCACAGTGGGTAAATGAAACAGTGGATGAATTACTTGTTTCAATCATTAAAGTTGAAGATGATAGTTTCTTACTCGGCTATGGCCTGTTTAATCCTTTATCTATGATAATGGCACTCTCAGTTGTAGCAATTCTCAAGCCCGAATTAAGTGAAGTAGAGACTTCTGAATAGCGGCTTCAAGCCATAGAGCCTTAACGCACCTCAACTATGTTTGCTTGAGTTTCATTGCTGAGGTTCTTCGCCCCACCAAGCAGTCTGATCTGGTTGATTCACTTGTTCAACTGGAGGTTGTTGAGTTGGCGGTGGAGTAATTGGCGTAATTGGAACTGCAGCTGGTTGAATGACTTGCCCCATATGAGGTTGTGTGATGGTTTGTGTCATTGGTACTTGTCCGGTAACAGGAGTTTGATACGTTACTTGCCCACCAGGTATTTGGCCAGAAGTCAATGCTACAGTTGGTTTATCATCCAAGGTTAAGGCAAGAATTATACCCACAATTAATACTACTACTGAACAACAAATGCCCATAAATCCGCCAGCTATTGCAAAACCGCCGCCAATGGCTTCTTCCATGCACGCGTCGTCACAATAAGTTCCAGAAATGTCGACCGCAGAATTGCTATTCAGAGTATATTCCATACCTGACATTTCATGGCTAATCGAAGCAAATAATTCCCTCTCACCCTCAGAATAGTCATATTCATCATAATAGGAGCATCCGTAATAGTATTCAATCATATCATCCCCCCTACTATCAACAATTGTAAGTTCAACCGATTCGCAATCCACTGGATGAATAATGTAGACCGTAATATCCCAAGATTCATTTTCATTTATCGTAAAAGTTCCACTGGACTGTTCTTCGAGGTAAATGCGATCTTCACCTGCACTTACGAGCCCACCTATGCCCGCAACCGCACCAATAATGCTGAAGATGAACATGAGAGTTCCGATGCCGAGAATGATTTTGCTTGCAATGTGCATAACACTGTCAAGTGTCCCTTCGTTATCAAGGTGTCTCAAGGGCGATTATGGCCCAAATCAAACCCTAAGCAAAGGGTCGTTTTGAACGGCTAGGATTCTCTATTGCCAATGATTATTGAAATTAAGTCGTAATTAGATTGAAATGCTGTAGCCCATGGGCACTAATAGGTGAAAGCATGGAAATCACAGTAAGTTCAGGAAATAATATCAATGGCACTCTAATTCTACCACTTTTTCAAGGCACAGAAAAGTTAGATGATTCTGTCAAGGGCATCCCTGCTCAATTAAGAATCCAGATTAACAATGTCTTATTTGACAATGATTTCAAAGCAAAGGCAAAATCGACTCTTACGCTTCTTGGAAGCGAAGGTGGAAAGGCAATGCTAGTTGGACTCGGTAAGAAAGAAGATGCTGATGCAAATACATACAGAAAAGCTGGTGCTCGTGTAGTAAAGGCTAGAGGAAAAGCCCATGGAACTGAATTAACTGTGAAATTAGATTCAACTGAAATTGAATTGGTTTCCGCATTTGCTGAAGGACTGCTATTACGAGATTACTCTTATAATCACTACAAAACAATGGATGAAGATGACAAAGAAGATGACCTCAGTGCTAGAATCATTTGTGATGAAAGTATTGAAGAAGCGTTGAATGAATCTGTCCGGATTGCTACTGGTGTTGCTTCTGGAGTTCACCTTTCTAGAGACTTAGGAAATGCTCCACCGAATGATATGTATCCAATGGCATATGCTAAGAAAGCAATGGATTGGGCAAAGCAATATGATTCTGTTAGTGTTGGCGTAATAACTTACGAAGAGGCTATTGAACATGGAATGGGTGGACTTATCGCTGTCGGTAAAGGTAGTGCAAGAAAACCATGTATGGTTATTTTCAAAATGAATGAGCACCTTGAAGGGCGCTGTCCTGTCATTGTTGGAAAAGGAATTACATTTGACACCGGTGGAATTTCATTGAAGCCTGGTCAAAACATGGATGAAATGAAGTACGACATGGGTGGATCTGCTACTGTATTTGGAATGATGGAAGCACTTGCTTCTACTGGACATGCAGGCAAGATCATTGGAATTACTTGTATGGCCGAAAACATGCCATCTTCCAATGCTCAACGCCCTGGTGATGTCATCAAAACTCTTTCTGGCAAGACCATCGAGATTTTGAACACCGATGCTGAAGGACGATTGGTTCTGGCTGATGGTCTGTGGAAGGCTGGTGATTACGATCCTGAATATATTATTGATTTCGCAACTCTTACCGGAGCCTGCGTAGTAGCACTCGGACATGAAGCGACTGGGCTATGGTCAAACGATGATGATTTCCGAACAAGGATACATGAAGCTGGAAATGCTGTTGATGAACTTGCTTGGCCAATGCCACTATTACCTGCTTTTGAGAAAGAGATGACAAACTCAAAAATTGCAGATACTCGCAATCTTGGCGCTGGACGCTGGGGCGGCGCAAATACCGCAGCTGCATTCTTGAAACAATTCGTACCAATGCGAGGCGAAGGGGATGACGCAGAACAAATCCCTTGGGCTCACATGGATATTGCAGGTACTTTCTGGGGTGCAAAGACCAACGACATGGTTGGCCATGGTGCATCAGGAATACACGTTAGGACCCTTTACCACTTAATCACACAGTGAATTAATTTTAGTTTAACAGTGATTTGCTAATGCAAAGCATGAACTGATGTAATATTACTGATTTTGCGGCTTAATATTGATAATTTCGCCCTTTCTCTTAGCAACGCACAACTGAGTCGTAAGGGCGGAGCAATCGTTGAGTTCATATAGGTCTGTACATAGGGCACTATGTAACTGAAGGTTCAGTAGTGGTGAGATAGATGTCAGGTGGCGAAGATTGGGAAGAGAAATTGATTGAACAGTTGTCGGAAATGTTTCGAAACATGGGCATGCCAATCGACAAAGACCAACTGCGTAAGTTGATGGAACAATTCCGTGACCAATTTGAAGGAATGGGCATTGATGCTGAAAAGATTGCAAAGGGTGAAGTTAATTTCAATTTCGATTTGTCTAATTTGGCTAAAATGTTTGCCAAAGGTGATGACCTTAATGATATTTTGAAAAATATGGGCATGGCTGTAGAAGTCGATGCCGCTGTAGAAATTCCTACTCCTACTTCTGAAAAGAAAAACGATGCCATTATTGATTTGCCATCCGATGACATTTACTTAGATGGCTGGAATATGAGCGTTACTATTGACTTCTCATTACGTGGTGAAGTTGAACAGGATCAAGTAGAATTATCATTGGTCGATGGTGGGCAACAAATTGAAGTTCTCAAAAACAACCAGACACAACCATTGGCGAGAATAGCACTACCCCATCAATGTGAAGATGTTGTTGAATTCAGTCTCAACAACGGCATTCTAGACATTACTCTAAAATTAACACCTCAAGGTTCAGCTACTGAACCAACTGCAAATGATGTTGATTTAGATGATGAAGATTATGATGATAACGCACCTTTGTCCGATAATGTCAGTATTGATTTGGATGATGATGACGATGATGATGATGAAGATGGTGGAATTAAAATCTTCTGAATAGTAATATTATAGCACAAGTGAAAAAAAAGGAAGTGAAAATATGAGTAAAGTAATAGGAATTGATTTAGGAACTACGAATAGCTGTGTTGCAACGATAGAAAATGGTGACCCCGTCATCATTCCAAATGCTGAAGGTGCAAGAACGACTCCTTCGGTTGTAGCATTTGCAAAAGATGGTTCAGAACGACTTATCGGAGTTGTCGCAAAGCGCCAAGCGGTAACAAACCCAGAACGAACTATCCTATCTGTAAAAAGGCATATGGGAACTGATTGGTCAACAAAAATTGATGATGCTGAGTACACACCTCAAGAAGTATCTGCATTTATCTTGCAAAAGTTGAAGGCTGATGCTGAAGCCTATTTGGGTACTGAGGTTAAGCAAGCTGTCATCACATGCCCTGCATACTTTACCGATGCTCAAAGAAAAGCAACTAAGGATGCTGGTAGAATTGCTGGTCTAGAAGTTCTAAGAATTATCAACGAACCAACTGCTGCTGCATTGGCATATGGAGTAGACAAAGGAGATGAAGCAACTATTATTGTTTACGATCTTGGTGGTGGAACATTCGATGTATCTATCCTAGAGATATACGAAGTTGATGGGCAACCACAAATTGAAGTTAAGGCAACCGCTGGAAATAACAAACTTGGTGGAGACGACTTTGATGACTTAGTCATTGGATGGTTAGTCGCAGAATTCAAGAAATCAACTGGAATTGACTTAAGCAAAGATGTTCAAGCTCTATCACGCCTCAAGGAGGCTGCAGAAAAGGCAAAGATTGAACTTTCTGGTACTCAAACAACTCAAATTAATTTACCATTTATCACAATGAAGGATGGTCAACCTGAGCATATGGATATTACTTTGACCCGCGCTAAGTTTGAAGATTTAATCTCTAAGTTGATTGAAAAGACAATGCGTCCAACTCGCCAAG
>JAOMOG010000003.1 GCA_028353405.1 Candidatus Poseidoniaceae archaeon
TAGTCTTGTTAGAATCTATATCGCGAATCTGAGTTAGATAAGCAAGCCTAATCCCAGGAGCTAATCTAATGTCACCAGCATCTTGTGATTGTTCGGATATTGTGTTGAGCAGTGTTGTTTTTCCAGCACCATTATGGCCAACGATACCAATCCTGTCTCCATCCTTGACCAGTAGATTGACATCGCGAAGAACATCAACTGCACCAAAGCTTCTATCGATGCTTTCAACACTGATCAACTCTCGAACCATGATGTTCCCTAATTATCTCCGCTTGCCACCCGTTCTTAAAGCAAATGCTTCACTATGAAAGCGATGTATCAATCAAATGAGGTGAATGCAGTAACAATTCTTGCTCGTTTTGATAATTTGTTGGTGCGGGCAGCTACTAATTTTCTTCTCAATGCTAATTCATCTTTCATACCTGGGCACAATATCAAGCAAACAGCGAAACCAAGGATAGTTCCGACAATTACTGAAGGTAGCAATGAAATTCCTAAGATGAAACTATTTGCAATTCCAGTAATAGAACCACCAATAATTCCGATGCCCAGTGGCTTCTGAGTGAGGGAGAAGAGAGAGGTTTGTACAGACTCTGCTAACTCATCCGCAACGTTGCGGCTGATGGCAATCATTTCTGTAGCCTCTTCAGTCATTTGATAACATTCAAAAACGACGGTATATAGTATAAATGCCGTCATGGGCACTTTCTAGTGATTTTTTATCCGGATTACACACAATCAAACAGCAATTATGCTGTTTTGTGGAATCTTAGTAATGTTAATTGGAAAAATTAACAATAGTAGTTGAATCGGTAGGATGATGAAGGATTGCCCATTTAGTAATTCCATGGACATCGCTTCAGAGTTGGTTAATGCTGCGAAAAAACTGTCAGCAGTATGCGATTCCCTAATTCCTACAATCGAGCAAAAAACGATTGTCTGCCATGCTACCAACCCAATTAATTATGCTTGGGAGCATCATTTACAATATCTAAATAAATGGGGTTCAAGGGGTGGAAAAACAATTCTTCTGGGAATGAATCCAGGTCCTTGGGGTATGGCGCAATCAGGAGTGCCATTCGGTTCTACTGATGTAGCCAAAACATTCCTAGAAATCGAACCTCATAGTTTGCAAACACCTAGCAATGCTCACCCAAAGAGACCGATTGAAGGTTTATCCTTACTGCGACAAGAAGTGTCTGGCGAGCGTCTTTGGGGTTTGATGGAAATGCATTACAAAACTGCTGAGAATACATTTGACAATATTTTCGTAGTAAATCATTGTCCACTTTTATTGCTAGGAGAAAGTGGTAAAAATCTAACTCCTGATAAATTACCTACAACAGTAATGAAACCAATTTTGGATGCTTGTGACCAACATTTGCTAGAAGTTGTTGATATTTTACAGGCGGATAGGATCATCGGAATTGGAAAGTATGCAGAATCAAGAGCTAGAAAGGCTCTCTCTGCAGGTAAGTCTGGTAAAGGAATCTCCAAAGACGGGCGTCAAATTCACATCGCTACTTGCTGGCATCCAAGTCCAGCAAGTCCACTAGCAAACAAAAATGGCAGTGCTGATTGGAGAGCGAATGTAATCGCTGCCTTAACCGAAGATTATTGAATCAAAGATTGCTGATTGCATCATCGTGCTTTGTTAGCAAGTTGCGCAACTTTACCTTCATTGAAGGAGTTAGTAAATCATTATCAGTTGTCCATTCTTCATGATCTAAAATAATACTACCAGCGACTTCGTATCCCTTCCAAGCAGGTGCTACCATATTGTTGGTTTTCAATTCAGTGAGCAACCAATTCTTGACATTTTGATCTTTACATATTTCAGCATCATCATTTGGAAATTTAACATTAGCATCGGTTAAACCAGTCTTGAGGGCATCCATATTAGGATGAACAATCAAGTATGTTTTGACCATGTTTCTTCCGTCGAGAACAGCGCCTTCCACATATGGTGAAAGTTTGACATTTTCTTCAAGAGGTGCAGGAGATACATACTTTCCATTTTCTAACTTAAATTGACTCTTGACTCTTCCAGTAATGCATAGGAATCCATCAGAAGTTAATTTTCCTAAATCTCCAGTTCTAAATTTACCAGGTTCCATTATAACTTCAGCAGTTGCTTCGTCATTATTCCAGTATCCCATCATTACGTTTGGTCCTTGAACAATAATTTCTCCTTCATCTGGGCGAGCAGGGTCGTCCCATGCATCGGTATCAATAATGACATTAACACCATTTGCAACTCTTCCAACAGTATTCAACTTAGACATTCCAGGGCCAGACCATCCATTTGCTGAAACGAGTGGTGAGGTTTCGGTCAATCCATATCCTTCATAACAATTGAATCCAACCTTTTGGATAAAAGAAGCAACATCAGGGGATAAAGCAGCAGCTCCAGACATACAGAATCGGATGTTTCCACCGAATCGGGCACGTACCTTGCTCCAAACCAACTTATCCCAGAGTTTGTCAAAGAAGCCGTTCGGTGCAACAGCGTCACATTCGACACCAGCCTTTTCGATTCTCTTTGCAGCAGATTTCTGCGCTTTGCCAACAAACATTTTCTTCAAGCCAGTTGCACTTTCAAATTGGGAATTGACTCTATCGTAGAACTTACTCCAAACTCTTGGTACAGCAATCAATACTGCTGGCTTGATCTCTTGACATTCATCAGCGATTCTTGTCAAGTCTGAAATCAAGTTGATGTGGACTCCAGAACGAATCATCCAGTGCAAGTCGAAAGTTGAACCGAATGAGTGAGCCCAAGGTAGGAACGCAGCATTCTTATCACCGACATAGATTGTGAACGTTGACTGAACACAAAGAATATTGGATAGTGTATTCCAATTAGAAAGCATAACTCCTTTTGGATTTCCAGTTGTTCCAGATGTGTAAATCAATGTGTTGAGTGCGAATGGGTCATCTGCGATTTCAAAGTCTCCAGCACTACGTCCAGCGCTAACAAATTCTGCCCATGTATGGACAGTTACTCCTTCCGGAGGTAGTTCATTTGCAGGTTCGTCGCCAATTAGTAATACTCCAGCGGATGGCCAACCAGCAGCATCTGCTGGCATTGTTTTTACCAATTTGTCCAATGTTGCTGAATTTTGAATTGCGATAAGTGATGGTGCAGAATCGTTCAAGATATATGCCCATTCTTCAGGATGTTGGTGAGTATACATTGCTGTATAAGCTGCACCGATTGCGTTTGCTCCATAGGACAATGCTGCCCATTCTACTGAATTATTGAGAATTAATGCAATACGATCGCCTGTGGATACACCGATTGAATTCAATTGTTTACCAACAGAAGTTGATAATTCTCCAAAGGTATTGTAATCCAAATGAACTCTATCCATTCCTTTAGCAGGAATATATCCAAAACAATTCAAATCTCCAAATCGCCCAACACTTGTCATCAACATTTGGTATAAAGTCCGAGGATCATCTCCTTCAGGTGTCTTCCATTGTCGGTCGTCCGATTGTTTTTCCCAAGCCATCTGCTGCGCTGCCATATTCACTAAGTGTGGCATCAAACACTTAAACAATGGGCCGGTTTCACAATGGAGAATCTTTCTATTTACTTAGCAAAGGTTCATTCTTCGTCTTCACGACGTGTCGTGAAAATGAATCCTATAGCGATTGCAGCAATAGTTCCAACAACTCCGATTGCAGGTAATCCTCCACCGGAGCTACTGCCACTACTCATGATGAGAATTGACATTGTTCCAGTATTTCCATTGACAGTTCCATCAAAGGCTGTGACTGTGCATGTGATAAAGTCAGCAGTTGCGTATCCAGAAGACAATGTATCCGTGGTCGCACCAGGGACTGCAACGCCATTTATCGACCACTGAATCAGTGAAGCATCAGGATCCATATCTGGGTCGCTATATGTGTAAGAACAAGTCAGTGTATCGGTTTCAATTGGTGATGGTGGCGTGATTAATACATTGGAGACCGATGGTGCAGTGTTGTTAGCAGGTTGAACAAAATAATATCTATTCATGGTGTTTCCTTGAGCCATTCCATCATGTGCAATCGCTTCACAGTGGACAATATCGCCAACAACAAAACTGCCTGCAGGAATAATATTATTCAAAATGCCAGTACTGATTTGGACGTTGTTAACATTCCAAGTAAAAATCGATTGATCAGGGTCGTTATCAGGATCGCTGTAGGTTGCACCTTGAGCGTAACAATCCAGTGCATCGCCAGAATAGGCAACAGGAATCTGTAGCGTGTACGAGATAGTAGGTGGGGAATTTACTGCAGTACCTGTGATGGTGAAACACGTTGTTCCACCGTTATCCGTAAGGAAGACATTCGCCTCATACAAATTAGCTAATACACAATAATCACCTGGACCAAGTCCAGTAAAGGTATCGTAGAAGTTGATGTTGATAGAATTTGCAACCCAAGTGTACATTCCCGAAAGAACATAATTGGATGAACCAACTTCAAAGACATAATACTCCAAGGTATAATCAGCACCCGTACGAGTACAATTTACGTAGAATGTTGCATCTTGGTCATCTCCATTTGCATAAGTAGAAGCGTCCATCCAACTCCAAACTTGTGTGTATGAACTATTCAAGCCACAAGGGTCGAGAGGGGTGCTTCCTCCACCACCGCTGCTATTCCCAGTCACTGTGAAACATGTGACTTCAAAATCAACGAATTGATATGCTCCGCCACTAACCATGTAGAGTGTTGCGTTGACACAATAAGTTCCTTGTGCAAGGTTACTCCAGGAATCATCCATTGACTCATGGGAATCGGTTTCAGTCCAATTCCATACTGAGAAATCACTCCATGCCCCGCCACTAGTAGAATATGCAAAGACATGTAATTCGTAATCTTTGGTGTTAACACTACAATTGACATAGTAATCTGAATACACCGTTGTTCCTTGCGGATAACTTTGTGCATCGGTCCAAATCATCAAGTCGGTCATTGAAGGGTCATTACCGCACGTAAGCACTGTATAATTCTCTGTAACAGGAGTCATTGTCATCAAGACAGTTCCACTGTTTTGGAAGGTTAAAGCAGTTACGAATGCAGTTGGATCGTTCGGGTCAAGCATTTCAGAAGCTTCAATTCCGCGGATTGACATTCGTTCTACAGGTGTTGAGAAGGTGTAAGGAACACCTCCGTCAATGTCAATATTTGAATCATACCAACCATTAGTTCCGTAAAAATACAAATCAAACACATCATCTCCATAGCCCAATGGAATTTCGACAGAAACAATGGAAGGTCCGCTGTAAACAACATAATCATAACCAACTGCGACCACAGGATCAATCCAAACTGAAACTCCAGATTGGTTAAAGAAGAACCAGAATGAATTGGTTTGATTCCAACAATCATCAATAGTTACATTTGAAGGACCGGCATCCCAATTAATCTGTGAACAGTTAACAGGCATTATTGGGTTTGTTTGATTGTTACCGGCAGTGTTGTTACCACCGGTGTTATTGCCGCCAGTATTGTTGCATCCGACTTCAATATTGTAATAGAAAGGACTGTTTGAAAACAAATTGCCCAATCCTGAATCTGCTGGATTAAGCATCACAGTGTACACTCCAGTATTGAGTGCAGAGGAATTGAACGTCCACGTGTAGGACACCGTTCCATTTGAGTTTACACTGATTAGTGGGCTTCCAGAAGCAACAATAGTTGAGCCACTTGTAATCTCCCATTCAAGATAGAATTCGGTTGCATTGAGTCCGTTGATGTTCATGAAGATTTCAATATCTTCTGCCGTGCTAAAACAATACTGAAGTTGATATGCATTGTAGGTCATTTGATTGCTGTTGTTACCGCCAGTATTGTTACCACCGGTATTGTTGCCTCCAGTATTGTTACCACCGGTGTTGTTACCTCCAGTATTGTTACCGCCACTTGAGAAGAAAGCGCAATCATGGTTCCCATCATTATCTGCGTCATAGATGTTGGTTGATGCATTTGAATCACTCACTTCCAACGAATCATTCAATCCATCTCCATCATCGTCAATGTCAGATTCATCGTTAATGCCATCGCCATCAAAATCCAGTGGGGAGCTATCGTTTGAATCAGGAATACAATCGTTATCATCATCCGAATCAAGGTTGTTAACAACTCCGTCTCCATCGTTGTCATTGCTGCCATTGTAAGTTTGGTTGTTCAGAATAGATTGTTGCTGTGTATCTGTAAGGACGCCTACTGAGCGTGCCCCTGATTCAAGCACAGGTCCCTGCCAGGAATCCTCATCGGATTGAGACGGTATTTGAGCAAATCCATTTGATAGAATCTGTACAAAAAGTAAAATTGCAATCATTGTTATTGACGTCTTTTGCATGATTGGCGCAGGTACTATCTGTATATAACTTAAATCTATTCAAAAAACATTGCAAAATCATCATTCCAATCAACATCGGTAGCATCGAACCACTGTTGTGGATTTTGATAAGCACCAGAGTTACTATTTTTACGTATATTCTTAGCCCGTTGACTTACCAGTTTCCAAGCAGTTTTCTCACCAATGCCAGGAATCGCTTCAAGTTGCTTTTGTGATACATTGTTATGATTTAGATTAATTTCTACTCCAGTGATCGAACGAGCACCATGGCCTGTGACAATTATATCTGATTGAGTTTCTAATGGAATATGGTATTCAACTCCAATCAGTATTGGATATGCGCCTATTTGACGTCCGAAAGAAATACCGGCCTTACCATGGCAATCTTTGCCTGTATGCGCTTCTGTTTGATGTGCTGCAAGGCGAGTTCTTCCATCATGAGTTTCCCAATGCACATCGCATAACTTTTCACCCAAAGGGAATAACTCCTGTAATAAGGGTCCATCAATGTTGTCTCTGACACTTGTTTTGAATGAATTAAAGTCTTTTTGCGATATATCTTGGAAACCTTCACCTTCTACTTGGCGAATGTTAATTCTACGAAGCAGTAGGCCCTCATTACGAATCTCGTGTAATAGATTGAGGTTTAGATCATATGATGCTGAAGATTCACCATTTAATCCAGCAATAAAGTTCAGTCCTGGTAACAGATTTGGCAATCCGCGTGACCCACGTCCTCGGCCATGCTTATTGATGAGGCGAATTGCACTCTTCAGTTGTGCAGAATCACAATTCAACCAATTTGCTTGATGGACATTAGGGTCTGCTGATTCTAAACCGAATGATAGAACTGCACCATCCGATAATGTTTCAACCAAAGTTTTTGTAATCTCTTCAGAAGGTTCAAGATGCTCTGCAATAATAGATGGATTACCATTGTCTGTATGAAGGATGCCAAGGCGTTCATCTTCTCTTAACCCATGCAATAATTGAGCGATAGGTTCTGGGTTAGGAATTGGATATTCTAGTTCTTGCACACCATCGGCCATGTAGGTGTATGTGTCGGTCATACCACCAAGTCGAACATGCTCAACACCTGATTCATGGGCTAGACGAACTTCTTCGATGACATCTTCTGGTGTCCGCCAAATCGGAATACCCTTTTTCGGTTCTATGCAAAATTTACAGCCTCTCTTGTAACGAACACAGCCTTGGTAAACTTCTACTTCATAGGTAAGAGGTCCTCTCTTTTCTTCATCTCCTAGATCTGGATGTTGAGTTACAGCCTTACTAGTAGCACCAGATTGTGCCCACAGAGTCCACTGTTCGGCAGTTCTACGGCAATGTTTCCATTGACCTGATTGTAAGAAATTAGAAAGAGTAGCGTCGGTATCTTGCACAGCCAAAAACAAGTTACTGCGTAATGGATTCCAACCCTGCTGACGCCATCCACGGATAGCCCATCCACCGAATAGAGCAGGGACTTGGGCAGGTAATTGGCGAATAATATTACGAGTTTCCTTCAATGAAATAGGAGTACCTCTCAAATACCTTCCAGGAACAACAGCACCAGCAATACAAGCCACACCAGAAACATTTGACAATCGCGCACTTGCAGCCTCCTCTCCTTCAACACGAATAAAATCGCGCCACTGGTCAATAGTGACGTAATCATATTCTATTTTTGCTTGCTCAAGAACTCCGCATAAGTAGCGGATATGAAATCCAACGTAAGGAGGAACACCGAATGCGGCTGGTTCATCCTCATAACCATCGAGGACTAACCATCGGGGTGATGTTGACTCGACCATGACGTCAACTCATATCTGTTCGCTATCATTCTTTCTTAGGATGTGGGCGGCTGCGAGGTTTCTTTGAATCTTGTTCTTCCTCACGCATTGCTTGAAGTTCACGATTAGATTTTACAGGTTTTCCATCTCCGCCCTTGGCAGCATGAGAACTCTTTTTCCCACCTTGTGCAATATCGACTTTGATTTTCCGGCCCATCAATTCAGAACCGTTCATCTTAGCAACGATCTCTTCACCTTTGTCACCTTCAGCTATCCAAATAAATGCGAATCCCTTTGGCTTGCCTGTGTTTTTATCAGTTGCCAAAACCATTCCATTAACGGTTGCAGTTCCCTCAAAGTGCTTTTTAATGGCATCTTCAGTTGCTTTGAATGGTAGATTTCCAACATATACTTTAGTTCCTTCAGGGTCTTTTCTCTTGTTATTTCCCTTCTTGCTATCATCATCAGCATCCTTTACAGCAATTCTACGGCCACTAATTTTGTGGCTATTTAGGGCGCTGATTGCAGCGGTTGCTTCATCCTTGCTTGAGAATGTAATGAATCCGAATCCTTTGTTAGCAGTTCCATCACCAGCAGGTAAGAAACAATCTTTGACAACTCCGTGTTTTTCAAACAAATCTCTTATCTGCTCGGTTGTAACATCTCTTGGTAGTCCACCGATGAATAAACGAGTTCCAGGTGCAGGCTTATCACGACGTCCTCCAGCGCTACCACCTTCACCTTCAAATCGGAAGTAACTTTTTTCACGACCGTCTTCACGAACATCAGCAGCAATGAATGTTGCACGACCTGATGGCCCCTTTGCGAATAATGTTTCAGCTTGCTTACCCCATCTTTTTCCAGGGTTATTTAGAGCACTTGCGCCTGTTTCAAGTTCAGCCCATCCAGCAGCAAAATTATCTGCTAATGCTCTGAAAGATTGATAGTCACAATTTGGACACTTTACATTCCAATCTCCATTTAGTTCAGCGATTAATGTACTTCCACAAGGAGGGCAGATAGCGTGTAATACTCCACAATCATTTCTATCTCTAAAACTGATGCTGACCACTGGTGAAACCCGCTTGACTTCTGCACGGCAGATATCTCTGCGGCGAACAGCATCACTTGTTTGATGCATGTAGCGATCAACCAAATCAGTGACACGGAATTGACCATATAATTGGTCGGGAGTTATACTACCAGTTTGCCCTTCAATAACGAGGATTTGCGCTTCCCCATTTTTCTCATTCAATCGAGTAATTTCACAAATGACAGTATCACCAATACTAACGCTGTTAACCATCTTTGTCGCTGCGACTGAACCGATACCCTCAGCGATTGAAAATTGTCCAATAACTGTGGAAATAATCGTTCCATCTCTTTCAATAGTGCCTTCACCAGCCTCACATTCTGAGGTGGTTGACACTTGCATTCCCGGGGTGACGAGGCTCGCCGTCATTTTTATCATTCCTTAAGCAGACTTGGCCCAATGAGGGACTCAAATCGTATCGCTCTAATGTTGGGGGGTAGCCCACCCCTTTTCAAACTCTCTCATCACCATGGAGTTCTAACCTTGTCACAAATGTAATACTGTGAATGGATATCATTCAGTATCATCAATCTCTTCAATTGGTATTTTAGAATTACCAGGTCGATGGAATCTCCAGCAAATAATATCGGTGAAAGCCTTGCCTTTGGAGTGATGTGAATAGGTTGGTGGTAGACGGAATTTACTTTCTAATACACCTTCAATCTCCCATCCATGCTCTTTTGCAAGAGATTCTAAATGAGTTGCTTTTGCAGAATGTAATACATGAATCGATTCAACATCTAGCCCAAATGCATATTGCAATATTGCACGGTCTGCCCGTTTACTTTGAACTCCCCATGGTGGATTCATTACGATAATATCTACATCGGAAACATCGATCGCATCAATGCCTACAAATGCTTCAATTACAGTTGTTGATGCAGAAAATTTAGATTTCAGATTTTGACAATTCTTTCTCGCAATTTCTGCAGCGAGTGGATCTGCCTCAACCAATGTGATTTTTCCAGCTCCGATGAAAAGACAGCCTAAACCCAATATCCCATTTCCAGCACATAAGTCCAGTACATGTTTCCCGTCAACATTGTCTAATTGGTCAACACCTAGCATCCAATAGGCTGCTAAGTCGCCCTCTGTTGCGTATTGCTCAAGTTCAACATTTGAGCATGGATGAGGAATCAATTTTGACAATTCAATTGCCAGATGCTTTGGCCGCATCATTTTATTCACCAACGAGGCTGACGAAATTGTTGGTTTTGCTGTCTCTGTTGCGCAGCAAGATCTGCTTGTTGGCGAGTATTTTGAACTCTAGACATTGTATTGTTTTGATTTTGAGGTTGTCCAGCAGAAAGTCGCTGGTAGTGAATTTGTTCAGCCTCTGAACGAAGGCGAGCAAGGAGTTGTTCTCCTGGTTGTTGGTTACCACAAAATCTGCAGAAACGGATACCATCTTGGTGCCGTTGCCCACAGTTGATACAGAACCCCATTTATCTCCCTCATTCAACGCAGTGGTCCGACCATTTTGAACCTACTCATCCCATAGCGGTCAATTGCAAGAAAACAGGCCATGTTTCAAATCCAATTGCCAATGCTCTTTCACTGAGATCTTCCCATCTTGGGTCATTCATCATTTCAGTAGGTTCTACACCCGCTGCCATTAGTCCAGTTACCAATTCTCTAAATTCAATTTCGACATCAGACATTTCTGGTAATTCTTCAACCTCAGGTTCTGGAAGGCTGACACTATTCTCGCCAGCAGTAGGTTGTGAATCATTGAATGATGATTCAAGGGTTGAATGATCTTCAGCCTCATCTACAACTGGTGCAACAGAGGATGCACCTGGTAAAGGAACAAATGACATTTCATCATTGGTAGTAACTTCTTCAACAACGCTGTCCATAACCTCTTGATTGAATCCATCGGTCATAGCCTGTATATTCGATTCAACTTCTACTACCTCTGGGGCAGGGGCGGGAGGCTCAACACTTTGTTCAGCAGTAGGTTCAACTGCTGTAATATTGACTTTTTTCTGTAAGCGCCCGATTCCCAAAACTTCAGCCTGTTGTCTTGCCATTTCTGCGGCTTGACGTCGTGGCAAAGAAACGAAACACTTCCCAGGTATGCTAGAAGGCGGGAAAGGCAAGTAATAATTTCCAATTTGTGGAAGCGAAGGGTGTCTAAAGCATAGCATCATTTCACTTTCAAATGGTCTTTGGTTTGGTAAACCCATGGAGAAAGGAACTGAACTAACCTCTACTGTTCCGCGTAACCATCCTTCACTCGTGATCAACTGTTGTAGCCAAGGGCCCATGTCCGGTGTTGCTAAATCTACGAATTGGAAAGATGCATCTCTTGGATCAAGTCCTTGTTCCTCTAATAATTTAGCCTCCGCTCGTGGCCGATGGAATACAGTAATCACAGGTTGTCCGTGCTCAATCATATCGCCATGAAGTTCCAATAATTTACGCTGTTTTCGCGGTAGAATTAGTAAGATTTTCATCCTTGTGGCTTGCTCGTCCCACATTTCTCCCCATCTTTCTTCAGCTTCTACAATGAGTTGACCAATAGTCATATCCGGAATTAACGCTGTGATTCCCATGCCGCACCAATGCTTAGGAGTGAGGCTCATCGTTTAGCAATAGCGCCAAAGCGATTAGTCAAGATAACCTTCGCTCAAGGCGAATTCAGCCAGCAAAACAACACCGCCAGCAGCCCCTCTAATCGTATTATGAGAATATGCTTCAAATGATAATAAATCAGGCTTTATCAATTCGATATTACCTACTGTTATCGCCATTCCAGCTCTTAGATTGCTACTCGGTTCAACGTCTTGCGGGAAGTTTTCACCATCAGCCCAAAGATGTGTAGTAGTGTCAATTTGTTCAACCAATTGAATAGGATTAGTCGGCGCACTTGGTAGATTGAGCAATTGGGGAGTTGAGTGAAAAGTTGACATTAACATCTTTACTTCTGAAAGGGTAGTTGGATTCAATAATTTAACAGTGACGAATACCTGATGTCCATCCTTTCTTGGAACTCTTTGACAAATGATATCTGTGTCAATGGAGGCATTTGTAATGTGAACCGAAGACTTTGGGTTTTTACGTGATGGTTCATCATTTGTTTTTCCGAATATGTAGCGAAGTTCACTGGCAGTTTTTCTTGCTTCATCTTCTATCTCAGGATCAACAATTCCGGCTAGTGCATTTTCATCGAACAATAATCTCCATCCACCTCCTGAAAGGGCTTGTTCACTACGCATGGTAACCGATTTAATTCCCAGCAACTTGCTAAGTGGAGCCAGTGGCATTGCCATTGGAATCAATGTGCAATTGGTTGAACAAACCATCGGTAAACCATCAACAGCAAAATGTTCCATATGTTGAGGGTTGATTTCTGCAATTACCAGTGGAATGCCATCAACGCGCCGATATGCACTGGCATTAGAGAATATAGCAAATCCGGATTCAGCCAACATCGGTTCAACATCTTGCGCTATTTCACCAGGAATTGCAGAGAATACAATGCTAACTCCAAGATCGAGTAATGTATTACATATTTTAGAATCGGCCAAATCTAAAACATTAATATCTGAAATATCAGGCCTTTCTTGTTCTAGTTTCCATTCGATAGTATGCAAGGCCTTTCCTGCAGTATCGGGGCCACCACAGACAGCAGCCAATTCAAACCAAGGGTGGTTAACTAATCGCTGTTGCAGCCTTTGACTAACGAGCCCACTAGCGCCTAGTACCGCACATAGACGCTTTGCCATAGATGAGCCAATGAATTGCTGTCTTTGACTGTTTGTAAAGTGGATTTAGTCCTTAATTCCCAAATTCCCTTCCCCTAATCTTAGCTCTACCGGGGTTGGAAATATTTTACGAACCAATAATTTGCGAAGAATAATCCACCCATCAGGTACACTTCCAAGTTTTGCTTCTCCAAGTCGTTTTGAGTATCTTATCGGGATAAATGAAATCTTGATTCCTTCAACAGCACAAGAGGTGAACATCTCTGCTTCAATCTCAAATTTCATACTATTCAATTTTAATTTGCCCAATGACTCTCTATTGAATGCCCAAAAACCAGAGCAGAGGTCATTGGTTCCTACTCCGAATAAAGTAGTTGCAAACCAAGTTAATAGATGATTTCCTAAATAATTTAATCGAGTCATAGCACCGTCATCAATCCTACCTCGCAAACGGTCACCGACGATAATTTCTCTATTTGGTAAGAGTTTGACAAAGTTAACAATTTGTTCGGGATGATAGGTTCCATCACAATCCAACATGATCAAACTGTCACTTTTTGATTTCAAAAAATGCAAAAATCCCAAGCGCATTGCAGCACCTTTACCAGTTCCTTGCTGTCTAATTACTTCAGCACCAAGTGCTTTTGAGATTTTCACAGTATCATCTGAACTGCCACCATCAACGACCATTATCGAAATATCCCAGCCCATTTCTTCTAACTTTGAATGGGGGATTCGCGGGATAATTTCTGCCACACCCTCCGCTTCATCAATAGCGGGAAGCATCACTGTTAGGTGTGGCATGTATACTGGTTGAATGTTAATTGGTTTTGATGCCTTCGCTTATTTAGGCCCTATTCTATTAGTTCAATCCAGTGCAGAATCAATCCCGATTGATCGAAAACAACATCTCCTCTACCACTTAGCCCCGTAGGGTTTATCCACATCTTTGAAGAAGTAGAATCATCCCATTTTATTGAATAATCTATATTCGGTGAGAGTTGATTATTTTCAATATAAAAACAATCTTCAATAAAACCGCTTCCCCGCTGCAAGGTATTATTACTTTCAATTAGACTTTGACCCAAGGCTGTTATCGCAGAGTCGACATTACCTATTCTTTCTATTAAGACGCATATCGTTGTTGAACTACTTTCTAAATTAGAAAATACATTTAAAAATTCTAGTTCCAAATCAACCCCTTCTTGAATAAATATTCTTTTTTCATTTACTGAGATTGGATTTAGGAACTTTTGAGAATTCCATGTATCGGTTCTTTGCTGACATGAAGTTATGCAGTGTTGCTCGCCAATTGCAATAAAATCACTTTGTGACTGATTGCCGTCGGGCATCAGTTTCCACATTTTACTAGAATCAATATTCTCTATCTGATTCCAATACTCTGATTTTGCTAGATAGAATTGCATTACCCCTCTTGGTGAGGTTATCGCATGAGTTATCGCCAATCTTGAAAGCGAATCAACATCATCTAACTTGATTGCAGTTGTAACTTCTGCTTGGATTGAAGATTCTAATTCCACCAATCCCAGAGTAGGTATGCTAGTTAATTGGATATGGGATGGCACATCCCATAAATGACCCCAATGTGTGTTTTCAGAGTAAACAATACTGCCCGGTGGTAAATCTATCAGCGATTCTCTAAGTTCTAAATCGGAATTACTAATTGGGCGTAATTCATCATGCTGTGACATTTCAATCATCATTACCAATCCTGAACAAAATGCCAACATTATTGCAACAATAATTGTGAAAACAACTCTTTGGTTGAGATGGGGATCCCATCCATGTGTTAGAATTCGATTCCCGCCCCCTTCTATTCTCAAATTTGTTGTAGGGCTTAACCAAAGAGCAACTAATGCAGCCAATGGAATATGGAATGCATGTATGCTCATTGAGTATAATGTATAGGACAGTAATGACAAGATGGGTAATTTATCAAAACCTTCGATGAGATGGATTCCAGTTAATAACCAAAGTAAACCAATCCATATCGTCAAGATACGGCCTTCAATATTATTACGTAAGCGATATGCTGCAAGCATTCCAAATATCAATAATAATCCATTGTAAAACATTAGCGGCCTTCCACCTTGCCAACCATACTCAGCAAAGACTGCTGATTCTAACATCCTCGGAGCGAGAATGAATAGCGCAATAGCCGCTGCGGCTAGTAATAATATTGAACTTATAATCAATATTTTTCTAACACTATTACCAATTGATTCATTTGTAGTCAATCCAATAATGATATGTGAGAGCATTAGTAATCCGAGATAAATTGCACCAGTTGGATGTATTAGCGCTACGCATACTACGGCGATAACAAATGCTCTAGTATGATATTTCACATCGGTTGAAGTTTGTCTCAATAGAACTAGCAATCCAACAACCAATCCCAGTAGACTTGCTACAGTTGGGTATCCTGAATCAAATGTTTTTGCGAAAATACCCAACCCTAAAACCATTGCAAAAATAGATTCAACACCAGCTCCATTACGGTCCATTGCACCCCATATTCCTAGCATGATTGCGAATAATGAATAGTGGCCTAACTCAAAAACTGCGACAGCAGAATCAAGATCTAATACGCTAGCGATGAATGCAGATAATGCCGGATAAGCAGGAGGATATGTCCAGTATCCAAGGTTTGTTCCAGTCAAAGCCAAACTACCAGTGAGGCCTGCTTGGCCGCTTAGGACCGAGAAACCAATCCAGTCAACTCCAAATGGAAGGTCTTGAATCATTGGAATTAATAGGACGCTAAAGCAAATAATAAATGCAATAATAGTTTTCCAATTCACTCTATTTGCTTGAATCCATTTCTGAGCAGCAACTTCATCGCCAATTTCCTTATCCGATAATGAATTTAGATTATCTTTCATTGCCGATTCTAGGATTCCCCATGGTGATAATTTGCCATCACTGGTGGATTTTATGTTTGACATAGATGCTAAATTGATAATTAACAAACACAATGACGTAAAGAAAACCGACCATATATTTAGCAATAATAGCAATCCATTGATTCCGTAAATAATTAATAATCCTAGTGCTGGTGCCAATAATATTTTACGAAACGGATCGGAACTAGCATCTAGTATTCTTGCAAGTGCAAACCCTGGTAATATGCTCACTACTACGATGAGAGCCACAGTGAGCAACATAGTTGCTCCCTTTAGTGACGGGTTTTGACCTCTTCGCCAATCATCATATGAAATCACTACTTCGCGAGGGTATGGTGCAACCACCAAATGGATTTCATACAGTCGTGAATTTACCAGAACATTATTGGGTTTTTGACTTCACAAAAGGAGTTGATGCTTCATGGGAGTGTCCATTTGATTATCAAATAGGCCGTTATGATGAAATTCGACCAGGGATGTATGAGCAAGAACTATTTTCAGGTAATCGCGATTTACATGTAGGAATTGACATTGGAGCTCCCCAACAGACTGAGGTATTTGCTTTCACAGATGGAATAATTCATTCCTTTGGAATTAATTCCGAAGATGGGTCTTACGGGCCAACAATAATTACTCAACATCAAGTATCATTAGCAAGCCATGTAGGTTCACAAAAGATGAATCCAATCACAACAATTTGGGTTCTACATGGCCATCTTGCCACTGAGAGCCTTGAAGGATTAGAAATCGGTCAAGAAGTTCGTGGTGGACAATTATTAGCCCGCATCGGCAATAAATCTGAAAACGGAGGATGGGAGCCCCATTTGCATATTCAACTTTCATTGATAGAGCCAATAACATTTGATTTGGAAGGGGTTGTGGCTAGGGAAAACCGTCAACAGGCATTGCAACAATTCCCTGATCCACGTTTGATACTAGGGGAAATATATTGATTACTTTCCAGTTTTAGTTGAAAGAAAATCCTTCAATGCAATAATTGGCTCAATTTCAGCAGGATCTTTTCCATGTAAAAAGGCTAGAGAAATTGAAATCCAATCCATTAGTATGCACAAATATAACAACGCTTCAAGCAATGATTTTCCTTCACCATCAATTCTCCATGCAAAGTCTGTAGAGAAATGTGATACCATCCAATCCATCCTATGTGATACGCGAGGGTGAATTCCTTGCCAAGCCAATAGCAGAATTACCTGTTGTTCAGCATCGGGATCCTGAGTCTTGCCCACGCCACCCCATGCAACACTTTCGTTGTGATTCATTTCAGGAACAGTACCAATTCTTACAAATCTAGCACTATTTTCATTTAATTGATTCTTGAATCGAATCAATGCAGGAGATAGTTCGTTAGGACCTAAAATGCTGATTGGACGGTCCACCATGGCCATTGCCAATTGAACCAGATCACCTTCAGGGTCAGTGATAATGTCAAATCCATCAATGGCTTGCTGTAACCGATTCAACATTGCTTCATCTTCCCCTTCAAAGGGTCGTGGCAGTCCACCAATAATTCTCATCAAGGCCAATTGTCTTGCAAATATATGGCCAAAAGCAGTACGCGGTGGTTGTCCACCAATACTGGAGATTAGGTGGCATTTAGGATATAATTCGCATAGCCCAGCAAGTTCTCCACCAGTTGAAATTACGATTGCAGTAGCGCCTGCCTTCAAAGCTATTTCACAGGCTGAAAGAGTTTCTTCGGTATTTCCACTATGACTTGTTGCTACGACAAGCCAAGATTTATTCCACCACGCAGGTAGTGAATAATCGCGAATTGTTTTGATTGGTAAACTGCCATGTTTCTCGGATAGGGTGGCAATAAAGTCTCCACCTGCGGCAGAACCCCCCATTCCCAAAAATAGTGCACCTTGCCATTTAGTTGACCTAATATCTTCCAGCCATGGCATTAATTCTGTGTTGACAGATGTCAAACCTTTGCGGATATCATCAACAAATGAGCGAGTGAAGCCAATCATTCCTTGATTATCTAATGACTCAGCCAATTCAATAATACTTGCAACTGTGTTGCTTTCAGTGGACTCTTCTTGCATCTTTAATCCTCCTTTATTTGAAATTCATCGGATTTGGAATCATCAATTCCAAGATGCTGTAATGCCATCCACTCATCCTCGATTCTTGCAAGTAATAATTTCTTATCTCCTTTGTAATCCCAAGGTAATCTAACTGAGGTCATTTGCCAATTTTCAGGGTTAAGGAATTCTCCAACCGATGAATCTTCAGTGATTAATTCCACTGAAATGAAATCCTTCATTTGACAAACAACGTTTGAATGTTCCAAGTCTCTCCAAGTAGCACCTGTTCTTTCACGACGGTCTATTCTTTCCATTATTGCACCATCTTTGGACCAAGAGGCAGGGCGCCAAAAGTTATCTTTCCATTTTACAACATCACCTAAATCATATCCTGGTTTGCGATATAGTAGGGTTAAACGGGTTACATCAATTCCATCTTTTCTACCAACAGTAGAATTGGATTCACTGATGTGACCGCCAAAGTTTGAGGCCATATGACGTCCCCAAGCGCGTGCTAATCCTTTACTCCCCAGTACTACGTCATAACCTCCAGTAACCGCTCCTTCACTGGTGATAAAGAACATCGGGTCATCACTTAAGTTCTCAATTACAACATCTAGTGATGCTCTTAAAGTTTTGAATTCTGCATCGGACAATCGCCTTCCCGATGAACGAACTTGGACTGTTGCCTCAAAGTAATTACCAGCTTGTCTTGTGCAAGTTAAACAGACACCATTAGCCATTCTTGCGCGCATTGTATGCTCTTCAGTATACACTAACTCGTCGATTGTTCCTTCAACTTGTAAATGTAATAATGTATGTCTATCAGAGATTGTTTGGGATTCAAATGCAAGTCCGATATCTCCTGCGCCTTTATGGAATAGTACATGGCGCTGTATCAATTCATTCCAGATATTCTCCTCGCTTATGAATATCCATTTTCCTTGAATTTCTACAATTCCACAACGAGCACAACGTACCCATGGAACATTTTCTGGAACTTCAACTAATTTGACTCTTTTACGAGTGCATTCTTCGCACATTCGGCCGCTGAATAAGGGGGGTTCAGATCCACAGACTAGGCAAAAATCACCACCGAGTCCTTCCGCCATGATATCCCTCTCCAGTCTTGGGTTGATTTACCTGCTTTCAACCTGTGGCTTAGTTTTCTTCACTAATTGTGGATTGTAATGCAATACTATCTGCTTCAATGTCTTCTTTGCCCATACTTGTTTCAATGGCATAAATACGTAATTCAAGGTTTTTAGAGCGAGCAAATACAGTCCAAGTCCATATTGCAATCCCTAATATCATTCCTAGATATCCAACAGTTAAGTAACTCATTCCTTCCATTTCATCCACCCTTATCTATTTCGCTCTGTAACATCTCGACTCTCTGTTCGAGTTTGGTAATATGCATTGATGTCAGTATATGTCCAATAATAAAAATTGTAAATGATATCGCACCGATGAAGAGAACCAATGCCATATCAGATTGCAGTGAACCATCACTGCCAGTAGCCACAACCGGTCCTGGGTGACGAATCACCCAAAAGCGAGTGGCGATGTAGGTAAATGGTACGAGAGCAAAACCGAATAACCCGAAAGCAGAGAAGACATCTCTTGTTTCAATTCCATCCGGTTGTGAGCGCCTTCCCAAAACGAGGAATAATGCAAGCAATGTCAATAGTCCAAATGTATTGAGTCTAACATCGGTCCAATCCCATGGAGTTCCCCATTCTGCAGAACCCCAAATAGTTCCGGACCAAACTGTCATCAAACCGGTGGCTAATCCAGCCTCTGCTCCTGCAACATGTAGGCGCCAACCGGTTGGACTACGTTTGAAAAACCATAACGCAGAGCCAATAAAAAGAATTGCGAATGCAATGAATGCAGCCCATGCAGATGGCACATGCCAATAGAAAATACGCTGTGCTGCGGGTGATTCAAAGGCATCGATTGCAACGCTTGGAGCCCACATCAATCCGAGATAAAGTGTGCTCATGATTCCAACGAATCCAACACTGAGAAAACTGGCTCTAATTCGTTCTCCCATAATGAGTCCCCTACTGTGATTGTTTTCAAATTGTGTTTTAGATGTAGGCAATGAGTTCATTGACAACAATTGACCATGGTAGAATTAATATCGGAGTTAATAATCTGATAAAGACTGCTTGCGGCCTTGATAATTTATTTGTAGATAATTGCAAAAAACCGATAATAATTGAGCATATTAGTGTTGTCAGAGAGCCTGCAACAACCACGATAAATTGCAAACCTTCAAGGAAAATATATGAAGAAATAGTAGTCAATACAGCACCTGTCAAAATTGGAATTATTATCGCTCTTGGCGTTGCAGTATTTGCTTGCCACCAATCTAGCGCTCGGTTTTCGCGTAGCAGATTTACAACCGGATCACCACAAAGGCCAGCAACAAATGCTGGTAACAATACAAATCCCATTTTGAGTCCAAGTAAATTCTTCAATTCAAATGGCTCAACCATTGACAATAAAATTCCCAATGTGAGAAAACCAGCGATTCCATTATTGGCAAAACCAGCTTTTGTTTTGAGATTATATGAAAAACCAGACATTATCCAATTGGTTGATTTCACACTTTCAACCTCTTGTAATTGCCAGACATCACCACTTGGAGGTTTTTGCTCAGTATCGTGATTAAGATTATTGATGCGAGTTGCGCATTTTATAATTCGTTTGTCGTGCGTGGCAATCAAGAAGGCATGACCAGCCAAACGAAGGCTAGTGATGTGTTGACTTAGTACCTGGATTGCATCATCATCCAATCCGGAATCAGGTTCATCCAGTAAAATAAGGCGGGGTGATTTAGAAACCATTGCCGGTAAAAGGCCGGCGATTACGGAAACTTTACGTTGCTGTCCACCGGATAGATGGGCGATCAAATCATTGCTACGGTGATCAAGTGAGTATTGTTTCAGTATCGGTGCCAAGTCTATTTTTGTTTGACAAATGGACATCATATTGTTGAGGTGTTCAGCGATTGTATCGCTTCCGACTAGCCCATTTTGTTGTAGTGTCAGTCCGAAAGGCACAGTTGGGGGCTTTCTGCGACCTTCACTATCGATTACCAATTTCCCATGTTGTAATACTTGGCCTTTTTCAAGAGGTAGAATACGTGCTGCTGCCTCAATAACTGTTGATTTTCCGCATCCATTTTCACCGTGCAGTACTACGACTTCGCCCGATGAAACCTGCAAGGAAAAATCGCTTACAACAATACCCATGCCGCGACGAATTTCAACCGACTCAAAGGCCAGCAACACATCGGACATATCATTTGCACAATGCCCTACTTATTCGCTTTTCTCACAGAGTGCTAGAATACAAATTTGATAACTATTCTCGCAATAAATGATAAGTCCGGAGCCTTAAACCACAAACATGGGCTATGCTATGTCAGTTTTCGGCATCGCTGAATGGTTCTTGTTGTTGCTTTGGTTTGCAGTCCTTATAGGTCCACTAATTTATGCAAAAATAAATGAAACATCATATGCACTTTCTCTAACCGTTTCGGTATTATTTGGATATGTTATCCAAGTGGTTTGTACACTTTTCGCACAGTGGGGTTTAGTGGAATATTGGGTCTGGTCTGACTTCGTATTAATTCCTTCAAGGGCGTCTTCGCCGCTGTGGATTCATACATTATTTTCAGCAGGATTCTTGCATGCAGATGCTCTACACGTTCTCGGAAATACTGTAATATTGGCCTTAATTGGAATACCTCTAGAGCAAAGGTTGGGAGGAAAACGCTATCTTCAAATATATTTCATTGGATTATTCGGTGGTTCATTTGCTTGGTATATTTTTAATTCCGCTTCCAATACTCCTTCGCTCGGAGCTAGTGGGGCAGCCTTTGGATTACTCGGAGCTTATTTGGCTGGATGGCCGAGGGATGAAATACCATTTCCGCTAATATTGATTCGCAAATGGCCTGTGACATTAATCGCATTACTTTACTTCGCACTTGAAATTATGAGAGCGTTTGATGCCATGGCTTTGGGCAAGGGTACGAATGTCGCTCATATGGCACACCTTGGTGGCTTTGTTGCAACATATTTGGCGCTTCCATTGGTGGCCAAAGGTGGCCCATATGCACTGGGAGTAAACGATGGCGGACCTGTAGGTCAAAGTTCACTTTCTTTGCGAATGAAACAAATGAAATCTTCTATGATCAGCCTTAATGATTTACCCGACCCTTGGAGTGCAGGTGGATTTGAATTGCCAAAGAATGTTAAGGAAACTTTACAGAAATTAAGAGATTCAGGGGATGAGGCAGAAACTAGAATCGCATGGATGGAACATTTAGCCAATCAATCAGAATGTCCTGTTTGTGGTGAAGGTATCGGCATGGTTGAAAGAAATGATGGCCCAACAATCCAATGTTCAAAAAAACCACACCATTTCCATTGGCCTTGACTCCCCCGCCCCTAAAGGGGCAGGGGAGAGTGTCAAGTGGTGGATAGTCTCAAAGGTGAGAGGTGTATCCATCACAAATGGGGTGTGCGTATGCAATTTCAAAGGATATCTAAAAGCCACTGGACTTCACTGCTTTTGGTGTTAATGTTCTTGATTGCTGACTTGAGTGCATTTGGAACCGCTTCAGCAACGAACTTGGACCAAGAAGAGACATCAGCGGTTCAATTTGCGGAGCCTATTTTTATCGACGGTCTACCTCCTTTAATGTGTGAAGATAGCTATTGTAAGCGCCCTTTAAGGATGATCGATAGGGATGGTCGTGACGCATCTGAGGCAGACGGGTGGTGGCACGGATACGGTCCAGATTTAGACTGGAATGGCATGGATGATCGCTTACAAAGAGTTCTTGTAGGATACGATTCAATATCTCCTACTGCGATAATTGGCGAAGACGGTAGAAAAACCGTCGCCATCGTCGTAGACTTTGCATGGCATCCGGATGAAACGGATGAATATTCACTAAAGCAAATCCTCGAATCCCATTCCTGGGTTGGCGAAGATAACGGTGCTTGGTTTCAAGTATTGGATAGCATTGATTCAATCGCGGTAGACAAAGTCCCAGTAAGTGCATTAATGGACATCTATTTCCTTGAAGGTGTAGTTGTTGTTGAAATGCAGAATGTAATGATTCCATTCAATAATGTTGCATCAAAGGCGGCACGTTCATTGCCAAGTGATGAATATCCTTCAAGTGCATATGAAAGAGATTACACCGGAGCAGGAGTTGTTGTTGCAGTTCTTGATACAGGAGTGGACAATGAACATCGTTCATTAAACGATTTTGATGATAATGACGATGAACCAGACTTAGATGCGACATCATATAATGACCAAAAATGGCTAGCTGGATATGATGCAACTTCATCAGCGAGTAATCCGGATGGAACTCAAGATCCAGATGATGGAAATGGCCATGGCACTCACGTTGCAGGTTCAGCAGTTGGAACCGGTGGCTCTTCAAGAACGGAGATGGGTACTGGTCCTGGGGCATTTTTAGTCGATATTAAAGTCCTATCAGATGCTGGTGGAACAAATTCACAATCTTCTCTGAGTGGGATTCAATGGATGATAAATAATGTAGATACTGACTGGGGTGTTAATTCATCTGGCAGAGGAATACAAGTCGGTTCGATGTCCTTCGGCTCAATTTCATCGCCGTTAAATCCTGGTGATGAGGGTGATAATGGTTCTGGCAGCGAAGCGCGATTGATCAACGATGCGACAACCGCAGGAATCGTTTGTGTTGTAGCAATGGGTAATGATGGTGCTAAGAGAGTACCATCTCCTGCAAGTGCAGATGGTGCGATTTCAGTCGGCGCTGTAGATGATAGAGACAGCATCGATAGAGAAGATGACATAATGGCTTCCTATTCCAACTGGGGGCCGCGCTTAAGCGATGGTGATGATGATGATTGGGATGAATTAAAGCCAGATATAACCTCTTATGGTACGGGCATAAATTCTGCTTCAGCAGCAACAGGAGCATCTTTTCCAGGGCAACCAGAAAGGCCTATGGCGGATTCTGGTTATGAATCAAAGGATGGAACGAGCATGGCAACCCCTATTGCTTCAGGAATAGTTGCAACATTATTGCAAGCAAAGCCGAACCTTACTCCACAAGAGGTCAAAGATCTCTTGAGGAATTCAAGCGAGCAAAGAGGTGAAATCAGTGAATCTTCAATTTCAAATAGATGGAATGAAAAATGGGGCTTCGGCCTAATCGATGCTTCTTGTGCAATAGACATGGCTTTGCAACTTGGATGTGGTAGCGGTGGTGGACTCCAATATGGAAATGGAAGCGAAAATGATGTTAGTATTAATTATCCAAGTAATGATACGTGGTTAATCGAAGGCGACATGGTTAGATTTTCTGGAAGTCTGATTGGAGACAATGCATCTGAATATGGTGAAGTACAAATCGCAATTGAACAATATCGCTTTAACAACAGTTGTTGTGGTTCTAAGCCGGACGATGTTGAATTATTGAAAAATTGGACTACGGTCGGTGGTGCTTTACCTGATTGGTTCTTAGATGTTTCAATCAAACCCAGCTGGGTTGTATCTAATGAAAATTATACCAAGGTGGCTGTTAGAGCACTAAAAGAACTTGGAGATGGGTCTGCAATCGCGGTTAGAACAGTCAATATCGGTCGTATGGCTATGGGTCTTTCAAGTCCAGAAACAAGTGAAACCTTAATTGGAAATATTCAATTTGAGGGGACACATGATGCAATTGAACCTGACAGAATTGAATATCAAATAAATAACGATGAGTGGGAGACTGGTTATGAAATTTCAACTTCCAATAATCAGTGGTCTATCAATTGGGATTCTACCGAAGTAGATGATGGGTCACATATAATCTCCTTCCGTCTTGTTAATGAAAGTGGAATCAAATCAGAAACGATTAGGTACATGTATGATGTAGATAACATGCCTCCTCAATCAGAATTACAATTTATTGGTGTAGTGCAAATATTGGAACAAGGGTTGCCAGTACATAGCGCAATTGCTGGTTCTTTGCTTGAAGTTGATTTCACAATAGGCAATTATGGTGATTTAGCCGCCACAGAAATCGCGGTTGATTTGATAGCACCCGGAAGTAGTTCTGAAACATATCCTTCGGGAGTAATAGTCGAAAGACTCGATGAAGGAGAAAGTACGCAATTGAAATTATATTGGTGGGCTACTGAAGCAGGAGTCCACAATGTGACAATAAACATTGATGAAGATGATGCAGACAATTCAAACAATCAATACACATTCTCATTCACAGTTGAAGAGAGGCCAGTTGAGGCAATGCTCCGCTTTATGCAGGGGGCGGTCACTACTTATCCCGAGATTCCTATGCCGGGAATAGCATATTCCATTAATGTGAGAATTGACAATTTGGGGCAATCAGATGCAACAGATCTTACTATGCGTCTAGAGAAGAGAATAGATGCATTGGGATGGCAAGAGATTACAGAAGAATCAATAATGGTTGTCGAAGGTTCATCTTCTGCTTCAGGGCATGCAACAGTTTCATTCCAAGATATTAACCCTGAAGTGGGATATATATTCTACCGTGCGACTTTGTTAGGGGATGGAGTTGAGGCAAGTGAAAGCATCCACTACTTTTACACGATACTCGATGAAGTTAGTTTAGGTTCTCAAGTAAGAATCAATCTGGTGGAAGATGAAGTGGCATTAGAATTTGTAGGATTGGATGATGGAGCATTGTTGTTTACTACTATCAATGGTGAGTTACATGTTAGAACCATCACAAAATTAATGTCGATGCCAGGTGATGTAAAATTGGAACAGAATTGGGGTGGAGAACTTGCTGTTAGTCAACGTGAAGATGGTTTGGTTCAAGCAGTATGGAATCGTAAGACAATCAGTGTTGAGGGCTATACTTACACCGACTTGGCAATGAGTGCGATTTCAGCAAGTGGCGAAACTACACCAGAGCAATCCTTGATGGCTCCATTGAAATTAACCGAAGGTTCGTACTGGGGGCTCTCCATCGACCAAGATGATGGAAAAATGGTAATTGCAGGCTATCAAAGAGATATTTCAACCGGAGGCTCGTGGCAAGATATAACCTCAATATTCACCCTAACTTCTGAAACACCAGATGCCCAAGGTTCTTGGGGCAATCCAGTAATTGTGTTATCAGATATAGACATTAGCCGAAGTAAAGGAGATTCACTGACTATAGCCCTCGGTTCAGAAGAATTACACATTATTTACCAAGAAATTAGAGACGATGTTACTGGATTAGAACGCGTCGGTTTGATGTATACTCGTGGCGATTCATCAACTTCTTCATGGGGTTTCCAAACATCGATAGGCGATGATGCATCATTAGCATCAATGGTCTTAGAGGAAGGAGAAGATGGAGAAGTAATCTATGCAGCTTGGAGAGAAGGAAAAGGAAAAGAAGCAAAGATGACTTACACAATTACCGATAGACTGTGGTCAGGCAATGCTAATCACGTTAGTGCGCCAGGAATGTCTAATCTCAAAATGAATCCGACCACACGTGGAGTTCAATTATTATTTGATGAAATCAATCTCTATGGTCCTGTAACTCGTTATGGACTATTGTTACAGGATATGACTCTAACAGACTATTCTGTTTCCAATGTTTTGACTGAAGGTTTCCTTTCTGGATATGCTGGCATGGAATATGATGGCCTGATAATGCTATCTTCCGCTAGTGGTAGTCTGACCTTGAAACCTCTTGCTGCATACAATGAAGGTACCAAAGAGGTTGAAGATATCCCATTTTTAGAAAGTTTACTATCTTACTTGCCGGGGGATGAAGGAACAAAGAAGTCTATCTTAATCGGAACAGTTGTAGCAGTGCTCATCTTCTTGGTATTTATGTTCGTTTCAGTTAGTTCTTCTTCGCGCCGTAGAGATCTAGAATTGATACAATCAAAGGTCGATGATAAAACAGATGATTCTGTTGAGATAATGATAAATCCAGAGGAAGATGATGGACCACTGCTGGCAATTGATAGGGAAGAAGATGAATTGGTTGTTACAGATGCCATTGTTATGATGGAGGATGAAGAGAAACCATCACTCGGAGATTCACTCACAGAGAAGTCTGAAAGTGGTGAAGGAAGCGCCCGTCTTGAAAGAAGAATTCACAGAAAGGAAAAGAGAGAGCAGCAGGAAATGTTCGATGAAATAAGCAAAAATCTTCCTCCTTTGGCTTCTTTGAACCAGGCTCCAAGCGATGCAGTCTTGCTCGATACATCCCAGTTGCCACCATTACCTGAACTTCCTCCACTTGGAGACCTTCCACCGTTAGGGCAACTACCACCATTGGCAGGATTGCCTCCATTGCTTGGAATCGCACCACCACAAAGAGATGTCGTATGTTCTAGTTGTGAGGCCAAGTTCACAGTCAAGGACATGACTAGAAAGAGTGTCTCGTGCCCGATATGTTCTCATGTCACTGAATTCTGAGTTGATATTATGTGTGGAATTTTTGGTTATATAGGCTCAAAAAGAGCAACCCCTATTCTGATTGATGGAATGAGGAGACTAGAATACCGCGGTTATGATTCCACAGGTATTGCGATCAAGGATGGAGATATTTCAATTTTCAAAAAAGTTGGAAAAGTTAGCGAAATGCGTTCAATTCTTCCACTTAATATTCAGGGTACAAGTGGAATTGGCCATACTCGCTGGGCTACACATGGTGGAGTGACAGATGCGAATGCCCATCCACATGCTTCTGCTTCCGGTGATGTTGTAATTGTTCATAATGGAATCATAAATAATTCTCGATTACTCAGAGCTTCATTGATGGCTCAAGGTATAGAGTTGAAGAGTGAAACCGATTCAGAAGCCTTGGCCCATATGATTGAAATTGAATTGGCAATAGATGATGATCCTGAAGCAGCAGTGAGAAGGGCACTTCAGAAAGCAGTCGGTACTTGGGGGCTTTGTGTTCTGTTCAAAAACCATGATTTGATAGTTGTTGCAAGAAATGGTTCACCTTTGGTTATTGGCAAGGGTGACGGCGAGACCTTCATTTCAAGCGATGGCCCTACTCTTTCGGAATTCACTGACAGGGTTGTCTACTTAGAAGATGGAGATATTGCAGTGGTAACAGCAACTTCTATCAAGCGTTCTAGTTTGAAAGGAGATAGTAAAAAAGTTGAAGTTACAGTTCTAGAGAAATCTTGGGGTGAAGCAGAATTAGGCGCATATGAGCATTTTATGCTTAAAGAAATACATGAACAGCCTGATGCGTTGAGACATTGTATTAGCGGCCGTTTAGATAGGGTTCGGGGAAATGGAAGGTTAGGCGGATTACGTCTCTCTCCATCAGACTTAGCAAAAGTTCCGCATGTCCGTTTAATCGGTTGTGGAACAGCATTGAATGCTGCTGAAATAGGCCAATTATTAATTGAAAAATTAGCGAGAATACCAGCAGTAACTCATATTGCTAGTGAGTTTAGGTATAATGAACCAGTGATAAATCCAAATGCACTACACTTTGTAATTTCTCAATCCGGTGAAACAGCAGATACATTATCTGCGGTAAAAGAAATACAATTGAAAGGCGGTCAAGTACATGGAGTAATCAATGTCGTAGGATCTACTATTGCTCGCCAATGTCGACAAGGAGTGTATATTCATTCGGGACCAGAACAGTCGGTAGCATCAACAAAAGCATTCTCAAATATGGTTGCAGCTTTGACAATGTTCGCTCTCCAGGTTGGGCGTTCACGTTCTACAAGTAAGGAGCGCGGGCAAGAAATAATTCATGGTCTACAACAGATACCACATCTTATTGAAGAGTACCTTGAGAATCAAGGTCCGATAATGGAAGCGGTTGAATTAGTTAAAAACGCAAAGAGTGTATTTTTCTTAGGGCGAGGTCTTTCCGCACCAGTTGCTAAAGAAGGTGCATTAAAATTGATGGAAGTGGCCTACATTCCTTGTCTAGCATATCCGGCAGGTGAAATGAAGCATGGACCGATTGCTTTGCTAGAAGAAGGAAGTCCGATAATATTCATCGTTCCAAATGACCATGTCAAAGAGAAGACAGTATCAGCAATTCATGAATCCAAAGCGCGTGGTGCTAAGATTATTTTAATTCATGAAGAGGGAGATGATATTAGTTTGGAAGGAGATGTCAATATTGCGATTCCGAAAGTTCACTCATTGCTATCACCACTTCTGACAGTTGTACCGTTACAATTGATCGCATATCATACTGCAATCACACTTGGACATGACGTAGACCGTCCAAGAAACTTAGCAAAATCAGTAACAGTTGAATAATCAATTGATTGAGAATCTTTGTTCAGATTCTTTCCAATTTAATGGCATATATCCAAGTTTGTGACGAGTATGTCGCATTTTCACAACACCAAGTTTTCTTGTAACTTCATCACCGCTTCTCTCCATGACAAGATGAACTACGCCATCAGCAAGATAGTCTTCAACACCGTATTCACCAAATTGTTTGTGATCTTCTCCAGTCATTTCACAGATGAAGAAAGAAGTAAGTCCGAGTCTTCTAACCGCTTCAAAAAGACGGAAAATCTCATCGCGAGGATTTTCCATTTTTGTTAATGTAAAGAAAGCACCCAATGAATCAAAGACTAATAATTCAAAACCAATAGATTCTCGATATGATGTTAATTGTTTAATCAATTGCCCCATCCAGTCGATACGGTTATTCATTCCTTGTTGGTCTAATTGAACTCTAAGGTCGGCTAAATCAATAATAGCGATACGGTTTCTCACACGGACGTCATCAACATTCATTCCCATGTTAGACATGTGAGAACGAAGTGAATCTTTACCTTGCTCAAGAGTGACATATATTCCACTGGTTTCACCGTAAAGAACTGCATTGTAAAGTAATGAAAAAGAAACACTGGACTTCATTGCACCAGATGCACCAGCGACAATACAGAGGTGTTCTTTAGGTATTCCACCTTGCATATTTTCATCTAATCCTTCAATATGGGTTGGGATTCTTTCTATCTCGTCCATGTCGGCCACTACTCGGTGGTATCCCCTACGAGTCTTCAACCTCTCCCTTGTTCAGTTTGCTAATTTTTTGAAAATAAATCTTAAAAAAAGCAATAATCTCAAGCCCCTTAGGTGTGGATATGGGGGATTTAGATACAGTTTGGCTCGCTTCTAAATCTCCTCGTCGGGCGCAATTATTGAGGGAAGTTTTTCCAAATATTTTATGCCAAGGAATAGAAGGTGTTGACGAAAAACCTCCATTAGGTGAAGTTGAATACCAAGTATTAGAAATTTGTAAAAAAAAGGCACTGGCTGCTGATTTGGAACCTCAAATTGGAGACTATGATGTAGTAATTGTCTGTGACACTATGCTTTGTGACCCCGATGACTCAATGTTAAGCCTTGGTAAACCAATGGATGAAATAGAAGCTGCAATGATGTTGCATCGGCTTTCAGGGAGAAGGCACCAAGTTTGGTCTGCAACTGGAATTAAAAAGTTATCAAAGTGGAAATTTTATTGTGAATCCTCCATCGTCGAAATAACTCCTCTACCCGATGAAGTATTAGTTGAATTAATCTTATCTAAATCATGGCATGGTAAAGCCGGTGGATATGATTTGGCTGGGCCCATGGGTCAATGGGCGAAGTTGATAGATGGTTCAGAATCAACAGTATTGGGAATTGCATCACAAGCACTGATCGATTTGCAGCAATGAAATAATGATTTATTGCAATAATGCAGTAATTCCTAAATCCTTATTGGCGACTTCTACTAATACATCGCAACCTGGAATCATCAATAATTTATCTTCTTGGTCAAGAGAAAAGATTGATACTCCACTTTCATCACTCATGTGCTTCAATTCTCTCCGGCATGCGGCTTGGTGAGAATCCATGTGAACGAGTGGGCGTAAATCGACAATAACAGTATCTCCTTGGAGTATTCGCTTTCCTATATTCCTTGTTGCAATACGGCTCATCTTATCTGGTGAGACATATCGTAAAGCACGTGTTGGGAATGAGCGCCTAGGTCCATTATGAGCTGCAAGATCATGAAAAGGTTCGCCATCAGAAGTAACTGGGCCAGTCCACCCAACAGGAACTTGTTTGAGATTTCGTATGACTATTTTCTGTGGATTATTTGAGGCAATGGGCATCTCATTTGTATCCATATCTTCTTTCGGAATCAACAAATGTTGTTCAGTAGTAGGATCAGGTACTACCGCTTTTGGCTTTTTCTTCTTCTTTGGCTTCTTGGCAGCAGATTGGATACTCTCCTCAGGATCGGGTAGTCCAAAAAATTGCCATAGATTTGCCATTTATGTCCCTCAGAAGTCTAAATCATCAAGCAAACCGCTCATGTCAGTACTGACAGAGGTGGCAGGGGTATTGTTAGTTGCCGGTTGAATTAGTGGTTGAGGTGCTTTATTTGCATCCAACCACTGTTGACCGTAGTAATCCCATTGTTCCATTGTCCAACCGTCCGGTAATCCAGTATCTGGTAGAGCAGGACTCTGATTGGTTTGCACTGGTTGGGCAGCAGCTGGTTGCTGGACTTGTGGTTGGGCGACTTCAGCACCAACTTGTCCAAAGGCATCATACTGCGCAGCAGGTTGTTGGCTAGGGGCAACTGCCGCTTCACCAAACAAATCAGAACCAGGTTCAGAAGTAGGTAGGCTTGCACCGGAAGCGAATCCTCCATAGGATTGATATTTGTCTTCCGTTGGTTCTGAAGATTTACGTGTGATCAGTAAGAATATTGAAAGTCCGATTACCAACGAAAACAATAACACCAATACACCAGTTCCGACAGAACCAATTTCATCACTAATAGAATCAAGAATAGAATCAGAAGGGATTGCTTTGACAACGATGGTCATCGTAGATGATGCACTTTCATTATTGTCATCGATTACAACCAATGTAATGTCCCAAGTTCCAGCAGGCATGTTTTCCATAGTGTAATTAATTCCATAAAAGTCAATGTCACCATCATTATCGCCATCTAAATCTGTATCTAAGTGGTTTGATTTCCATTGATAGATAAGGTTTGACTTGTCTGCAGGAGTATCAATCGAATCTTTAGCACTCAACAATACGTTATCACCTTCGGTAATATCTGTAAGGTTTGTAACAGTTGATATTACTGAGCGTGGCGGCAAGTTCTGTACACTAATGTTAACCGACTGGGAAGCACTTGCTCCATCATCATCAGTAACAGTAGCAGTAATCCAACGAATACCAGTTGTAGGCCAAGAGAGTGTCATATTTTCACCAGTTTCTTGACAGTCGTTTGTAGCATCACCGTCACTGTTCAAATCTACTGCACCATTCAAGTCCCAGCAAATCTCTAATGTATCAAGATCCGATGCAGTATCGCTTACTTCAACATTTAATGTGATGTCATCATCTTCAAAGATTGGTGCATCTCCAGGTAGTCCAGTTATTGTTGGCACAACATTTGAAATCATTACTTTCGCAGTTCTATCTTCCGACTTTTCACCGTCATCGTCCCAAGCAGCAACACTGATTATGTGTTCGCCAGAAGTATCCCAAGAGATAGATACAGTTGATGCTGGTCCATTTGTAGTTTCACTCCAATTAGAATCTAGATGAGATGGTAACCATTCAATATTGAGATAATCTCTATCGCTGAGTGTATCATCACCATTTACTCGTAATAATACAATTTGGTCTTCATCTAGATACCAAGTACCATTTTCATCAAGAGAAATATTTTGACCAGCATTCCAAAGTTCTGGTGTGTTGAGTGTTGGTGCAATATTCAGAACATTTAATGTCCGATTTACAGTTGTTACTGTGCCATCATCATCCATCGCTTCAGCGACGATCATAATCTCCCCTTCTGCTAGTGGAGTAAAAGTACAAGTCGGCTGTGTCAAACCTTCCTGACAATTTGTACCAGGCCAAGAAATAGTTACTTCTTGACCAGTAGGCGAAGTTGTATCCACATCCCCTGAGTCAGTTGCATCAATTGTAACTGAGCTCTCTACTGGGATGCTATCTGGCATTGACAGATTGATATATGGTGCTCGATTAAGTACGGTTACATTTGTATCTATTACATCAAAATCCAATTCATCATCAATGACGATTAATTTGATATTCCAAATGCCACTATCGCTCCAATTCCATTGAGTCCAGCAATCCGGGGAATCGATTACATCTATCAATCCAGTACGAGATTCTATCTCAAAGCGACAATCAACATCACCGCCATCCTCGTCAAAAGAAGCAGTCGCATTCAATGTTACATTCTCAAAAGTATATTTTCCTTCATCAATCATTATGTCGGCAGTAGGTGCTCTACCGATGAAAATACTGATGTTCGCATAATTGTTACTTCTATTAGCATCTTGAGTAACAGTTTGGTCTGGGTCTACTGTAAATGCCAATGTCTTGAAACCAATTGACTCACTTTCTAGAATAGTCCAATTTACCAATATACGTTGCTCTGAATATGCAGATATTGGAGGAATGCTCTCTCTGAAACTAGTGCCATCTGGAGTGGTAATTTCGATCTCTGTAGCAGGCGAGGTCAATACTCCACGATTCTGTGCAGGTATTGAGAAAGATAGTATGTCACCCGGTAATGCTGCAAAACCTATCGATTGAGAAAGTATTGCGGAGTCTTGTCCTCGATGTCTAGTTACGATGATAGAATCGGATTGTGCGACTAAATCGACAGCGACAACACTCAAATCGACAACCAATGTTTTGGCGCCGATTATTTCTTCCACAGGATCCCAAACAATGATTCCATTACTGGTATAATCGTCACTCGAAGGCGTATCGTCAACGACAGTCGATGAGTTCAGACTACTGGTAGCATTACCATTACCATCTGTAGTAGGATTATCTATTGTTTCATTCAATTCATATCTCAATTGTAAATTTTTGTTAGCCTGAGGTATATTGTTGATCATATATGATATTGAAATATCCTGAATTGCTTCAGGGAGCGTGGCAATAGATTGGGTATTGACTTCTATTTCCACATTTCTCGCACCTGGATTTGAACTATCTTGTACTCCCCATGAATCTGCAGGGGAGTATTCCTTTAGCAACCAATCGATTGTGAATCCTGCTGAATTAGCTATTCTAATCCATGCTGGACCTCTTACCGCTGGACAGTACCACTGGAAACCTGCATTCACACCAGTTTCATTCCATTCCATAATTTTGTACGAATCATCACAACCAGTGTAGGAGATTTGAGTTCCATCTTCGATTGGCACACCATTTGATGTTACTTGCCAACTAGAATTGTCAGTGCTATTTGTATCAAATTCCGACGGGTCAAAATAATCTGAAGTGCCGGTTACAGTTGTACCTGCTCGGAATGGCATATACCATTGGTCCCCAGTATGAATTGGGAAGTCATATTTTTCTTTGGCAGGTTCATACCATGTATCAAAAGTCAAATCAGCTAGATCTTGCTTCAAAAACCCGATGTTGAAAGGTAAGAAATCAACTCCTAATGTGAATTGCATATTGATGACAGCCAGGTCTCTAACCCTAACGATATCTACTCCATCGTATGCGATGTTAAGTCGTCCACTTGTTCCTTCAAGAGTTGCACCACTATTACCCGATGTAAAATCACCACTAATTGTGATTTCATAGACCAATGTCTGCACACCATCTATCATCATAAATTTAATATCTGTAATTTCATAATCTGTTTCTCCAGTTAAAGTATTAATTGATGCAGTAACATTTGCTTGGGCAATTAATGCCGCAACATCAAACAGAGTATCGTAAGTCCATTCATCTCCAATACGGTAATTTGGAACATCTGGTGCTGATGTCGTACCATCAGCATGTGACTGATTGGAGTCATCTAAGTGCTGATTATTTTCATCTAGCAGCAAAGAAAATGGTGCAAGGAAAATAATCGCGAAAAGAGCAATTGCAACGATTCGTTGTTGTATCATTACACTCCCATATCGGTGACTCATTTAATGCAATTGATTCATTGACTAATGGCAACTATTGCATTGAATCCAAGTATTCCTGTCCAAAATGCTGCCACTGGTCTTCACTCCACCCCTTCGGTAAGCCATCTTCAGGGATCGGCGGTGAGTCTATATTCAACTCAGCAGTTGGGCTAATTTCATCTTCTTGTTGCTGCTCATTTATTGGTGATTTGGGATCAATCGAATCTTGCGGTGCTATTTCCATGGCAGCCGCAAATGTGTGAAGCGGTGGAGAGGTTTCAGGTCTCTTTGCTTCAATCATCCTCGCCATGTGGTCAATCGGTTCACCGAATTCATCTAATTCGTTTTGAAAGTTGGATAGTTCTGGCCACATATCAGGCTGAATCTCTTTTCTTCGTCCAGATAATAATGTAAGCACTGACAGAATTGTCACCAATAATGCAAGTTGAGCAAATGCATTTGCTTCTTCACCAATTAATGAAGCGCTTATTTTTTCAACAACATTTCGCTCAGGAGGAGATACGTCGATATTCTTTGTAGAGGTTCCAGGACGTTCAGGGTCTTCATCCCAAGCGATTGCTTTGATTTTAGCAACCCCTGAAACACGGAATACATGAGAAACTGTTTTTCCAATCAAATCAGCATCGTTATCGGAGATTCCATCACCATTACTATCGCTTGTAATATCCAAATCCCAGACGATAGTGATGTCGTCAATATCGTTAATTGAGTCGATTGTCGCAGAAGCATCGAGAGTACATTCGCGGTATGCTACACAAGATACATCACTGATTCTTACCTTTGGAGGTATGTTAAGGACTTCGATGACGAGAACTTCACTCGAATATGCGCCATCATCATCAGTGACATGGTAGATAATTGTGTGAGAGCCACTTCTATTCCATGAATATGTTAAATCATCTCCACGAATGTCACAATCATCAGCAGCAGAGCCGTAGCCGTCACTATCTATTCCTGGGTCAATATCCCAACATCTGCTCAATGTAGCAATGTCACTCTCTGTGTCAGTAGCAGAACCGGTAATCGAAATTTCTTGCCCTTCAGCAATTGGTAATATTTGATCTAAAGCCTCAACAATAGGTGCAGCATTTCTGACATTGACCCAGCGTTCTTCAACCGCACTAGATGCTCCATCTGTGTCGGTTACTTGCAAGCGAATCTTATGCAATCCCGAATCACTCCACAACATTGGGAATTGAGATGTTCTTCCTTCCAAAATTTCCATCAGAGATGGTTGTGCATCATCAGGCCACCATGTATGAATTAATTTATCAATATCATCAATGGAATCATCAGATTGGCCCTTGATATTGACCAATTGGTCTTCATCAACTTGCCAAATATGTTGGTTATCACTCTCAATCGCAATTGAACCATCCAATAATTGTATTGTGGTTCCATGCGGCGCAATATTGGTGAATTTTATATCAATACTCGCTGTGGTCTTTGTAAAGTCATCATCTTCTGCAATTGCCAAAAATGAATGCCATCCTTCATGCAAAGCAGTGGTGGTACATACTCGCGTATAGTAACCCTCTTGGCAAATTGAATTGGGCCAATAAACATCTACAACACCCGGCCAAATCTTCTCAGAATCAGAATCATTTGCATATGCATACAATGTGATTGGATGCTCAACCTTGGCTTCAGTTCTTGAACTTCTAATCTCTATCTTTGGTGCCCGGTTCTCAACCTCAACGATCAAGGTAATCGTCACCTCATCCCTCTCATCATCAATAACGGTGATATCAACAGGATATTGACCATCATCAATCCAAGAATAATTTAGCATGCAGGATTGCGAAATAAACTCTTGATTTTTCCATTGGCGCGAACCATCATCAAAGGTGACGGCGAATTTACAAAACACATCTCCACCATCTTCATCAAAACTTTGTGAAGCGTCAATTAATGCTAATTGATTGGTTTGAATTGATGAAGAATTAGCCAAAGCGGTTGGCATTCTACCAACGTTTAGATTCAATTGTGCATAATCATTAGTTGAATTTGCATCAGCGGAATTAACCGAATCAGGATCAGCTTCCCAACTCATTGGAATACTGCCAATAGGTGAATCGGCAGGAACAGTCCAGGTGAAGTTGACTTTGTGCACAGCATAAGTGGCTAATGGTGACATCATGTGCCGACTGGTTTGGCCATCTGGGTGAGTGATTAGAATCTCAGCAGGTGTGGATGTAGTGATGCCACGATTTTTTACTGAAACTTCAATGAATAATTGATCTGCAGGCAATACATTCCATCCGGTAATTGAATTTAATTCAGATGTGATACCACTTCTATTCCTCATCACGATTGCAGAATCTAAATCCGCAATTAAATCAAGTCCGACCATATATTCATCTAATGTAATGGTTGCAACTCCGATATGATTGGCAATTTTAGCAACGAATGCGTGACTGGCCCAATCTAAAGCGTAGGCAGAAGAGTCTAATTTGTCTGAAACATCGATAACCGCCCAAGCACTTCCGTTAGCAGCAGTGGTTAGAGATGCAAGGAATCCAGTGGTCTCATAACGCAATTCTAATTGTAATCCAGCAATGTTTGAAAAACAGGTAGCGGATACATTAGCCCATACTTCAATTGGCGTATTGAGTGCAGTAATTGAGTTGGTTGATTCAACATTTATACAACGCTCACGAGTACCAGGGTTTTGATAAATATCGACTCCAGTAGAGTCCTTTGGAATATATTGTTTCAATCTGAAATCAATTGTTAATCCAACATCTTCTTCATTATGCATCCATGCATAATTTCTTGCTTCTGGGCAATACCAACGGTATCCGGATTCATCACCTTGAGAATCATAGGAAGTCAAGCCGTAAGACTCATTGCAACCACCATAACCAATTGTCTGTCCTCTACTATTGAATGGTTTACCAACTGCAGTAACCTCCCATGTTGTAGAATTGGTGTCGGAGACTGGTGGCGGGAATGGTGTGATGTAATCACTTGTTCCAGACCAAGTAGAACTGGTAGTTTTTGTTGTAGTCCAACGTTCATCAGCTCTAAGTGGGAAATCATATACTTCATTGACAGGTGAATAGGTATTGGTAATTGTAATATCACCAAGAACCATAGTTAAGGATGAAATTCCGTATGGAACGAATTGGATGTACATGTCCAAGTCGCTTCGTATTGTTGATAAATCGCTAACCTGAATTATTTCCGTCTGAGTATATTCAATGAATGCATTACCAGTATATCCATCCAATTCTACTCCGGATTTATCAAAATTAGCATATGATCTAAGAGTATAGGCCAAGACGGTCTTATTGTCAACTGACTGCTCGGTAATGGAGATTACTTCCGCAGTGGTGTCACCATTTATTTCTCCGACTGAAGCGCTTACTCCACTGTTGACAATCAATGCAGTCGGGTCAAAGGTTCCGGAATAAATCCACTTGTCACCGATTCTCCAAACGGGAACGTCGCTAACACCTGGGTCGCCAGAAGCACCTGATCTAGCAGGAATTATATTTTCAAATTCTAGCGGGCCTGCAGTATCATCTTGCTGAGAAGATAGGAAGGGGCTGAGGGATGATATCACTATCAAAAAAAAGAGCGCCACAGCCGGAACTGCAGAACTAGACTTGCGCCTCATGATATGGGCAAAACGGAACTACCTCATCTATTCTTTGCCGTTACGGGATTGCTAGATTCATCAATAGATGAACAAACATTCGTGTTGATAGTCAAGAAATATGCTTCTAATTGGTTACTTCAAAGAAGATCTGCCAATTCATCCTTGATGATTTCTACAGCTTCAAGAATTTCACTCTTGTGACGAGCACCAGTAATTACCATCTTTCCAGAACCGAAAATCAAACAGACAACCTTAGGGAAGTCAAGTCTGTAAATTAGTCCAGGGAATTGCTCTGGCTCGTACTCAACCTTGTCGAAAGGTAAGTGGAATGTTAGATTGTTAAGGTTCAACTTGCGTGGAAGTCCTGCAAGAGGGGAACCCTTTGGAAGGTCAAGGGTGTCAATTCTTTGTAGTCCATCATAATCTTCAGGATAGTGAAGGGCATAGGTTGCAACCATGTTTTGAACTTCAATTTCAACATCTTTCTTGTCCCATGTCTCAATACCTGCGCCGCGTAGGTCCTGAATCATGCGCTCAATTCCAGTGTGAATGTTATCCTTGTTCTTTCCACCAGTACAAACAGCTCTTCCAGAACGGAACATCAATATTGCAAGTTTAGGGTCTTTGACACGGTATACGACACCAGGGAATTGTTCTGGCTCATATTCACAATTCAATTGAATTGCGATGTCCGGAAGATCAAGTTCTTCCGCTACTCGAGTGCTGGCTACTACGTTTACGACAGTTAGACGCTCTTCATCAGTGGTCATGTCCCTCGCCACTTATAACCACTATATAAAAAGAAAGCCAACTTTTACTATTTGCCGAGAAGAGAAATCATCATGCAGTACTCTATTTACTAGATGGTTTCCAAAAAGGCAATCCTTCATGGCTTTCTATTCGCACTCCAGCGTTGCCTATTTTAGAGATTAGAGTTCTACCACCAGCCAATTCAATCGCTTCACTGGTTTGCTTTGGATTTCGAGTTAATGCCACCATACAACCGCCACCACCCGCTCCAGTTAGTTTCGCTCCCAGCGATGAAGGTGCAGCAGCACGAACCAGATCATCTAACTCCAAGCATGATACGCCGAGGCCTCTAAGCATCAGATGATTTTCACTCATCGCTCTTCCAACCGCTTCATAATCGCCTTTCAGCAGTGCTTCAACTCCTCTGCGAGCGATGAGTCCAATAGTTTCAATCTCTCTCATCCGCTGTGGGTTTTCACTCATCGCCGCAGCGACTTTGGCCACTTGTATTGAAGTTGGAGCATGAACTCCAGAGTTCCCTATTACGAGATACACATCTTGTTCATCTGTCATTACAGGAATGGTATGTACCTGCCAAGTTCTATCACCTTCAGGAATATTAAGAGTTCTTGTATATACCCAATCAGTTCCCTTTTCAACTTCATCAGAAAGTAAAACAATTCCTCCATGTGCGCATACTGAAGAATCCATAGGAGATGCTCTTCCTCCTTGTGCAATCGCTTCGACAGCATGGCCAAGCAATGCACATTCATCAACATCTATTGCTTGCTCGCCCCAAACGTGTGAACTTCCTTGGCCATTAGCCCCTACTCTTCTAGCAGGGTCTTTACCCTCATCAACTTTAGAATATACATCGGTATCAGTTAGTTGGCTTGAGAAACCTTCAGCCCAGTCTTTGGTTTCAGTTGCTTCTCCACCCTCGGATAACCAACGCCCTCTTGCAGCACGTAAACAAGCGCTGGCAGCAACTGACAATGCTGCTGAAGAACCCAGTCCAGAGGCTGGAGGTACGTCACCATTAATATGAATCGAAAGTGCTGGCGCTCCTGCCTTTTTTTGCCATAGACGCGAGCGCAATGCCTCAACATGAGGATGTTTGGAAGGAATTAATTTCATACCATCAATACGCCACTCATCGGCTCCTTCTTCTAATAATTCAAGGCTGACGGTAATGCGCTGCTCAATAGCTACAGCAACAGCAGGTTGTCCAAAAACAACAGCATGTTCTCCGAACAAGATACACTTGCCTGGTGCACTTGCTTCAACTTTAGCCATCTAACCCCTCCTCTATTCAAAGGCAGTAGGGCTGCCCTTGATAATTATGCTACATTCTCAATTTAACAATAGCACTAATTTAGTAAGTGGAAAATCAATGCATTGAATAATCTATTTGCCTTCGCTGATTTGTTGGGAGGTCAATCCTAACGGTGATTTGTCAATGGAACACCCATTATTCATGAATTATGGACCGATTCCGGGGATCTTAATTTTCGCTGTATTAATGGCAGTATCCGGTGGTTTCTTCTCATATCAAGTTGTCAAAGCGACCCGTCTTGTTCGTCTTGGGAGGCCAGATAATAGATTTGATAATTGGGGCGCAAGAATTTCCGAAGTAATAACTGGATGGTTAGGTCAAAAGAAGGTCTTGAAGGACAGAGTTGCTGGTGGAATTCACGTAATGATGTTTTGGGGATTCTTGATGTTATCAACTGATATGTTTGATTTAGCAACAGGTAATTGGTTCTCTCATAACTTACTGCCAGCGGTCATTAAAGGGCCGTGGAATCTAATGGTTGAATTTGGATACAGTCTTGCATTTGTCGGTTGTTTACTGGCATTGATTAGAAGAGTTGTTTTCACACCTGATAAGTTGAAAGGAAAATCTCAACTCGAAGGTAATGCAATTCTTCTACTGATAATGACGATTACAACGACCTCATTCGTAGTTGAGGCTGGTGAAGCGTCAGTGAGCAGCACTTGGGAGCCAATCGGTTACTGGGTTGCTCAAACATTCACTCCAAGCACCGCAATGGTAGTTATTTCTTATTGGGCTCATATGTCTGCGATTGCAGCGTTCCTTTTCCTAATTCCAGTTTCAAAGCATATGCACTTAGTAATGGCTTTTCCAAATGTATTCTTCCACGATATGACTCCGATGGGAACTATGCTTCCGTTGGCGGTTGGCGAAGACGGAAAGGCAGTACCATTAGATGATCTAGACATTGAATCCTTTGGAACTGAGAACTATACAGATTTGTCATGGAGAGATTTAATCGATGGCTGGGCTTGTACTTCTTGTGCTCGTTGTCAAGATGTTTGTCCAGCATATGCTTCAGGAAAACCTCTCAATCCAATGACGGTTATCCATTCGTTGAGAAACTATGCTAACGACCACTACGAGACTCTCATCGCTGGTGAAAAACCAGAAGAGGATATCATTGCACGTCTTGATGAACAAGCGATTTGGGCTTGTACGACTTGCCATGCTTGTGTTGAGGCTTGTCCGATTTACATCGACCATGTACCGAAACTAACTGATGCACGACGCCATCTAATGATGGAGAGAATGGAGTTTGACCCTGCGGTGGAAGATTCTATCATGCCTTTGATGGGTGCGATTGAAAACATTGAATCCGATTCAAATCCTTACGGAATGCCATCACATGAAAGAGGTGATTGGGCTGAAGGTTTGGATGTTAAGATTGCAGAACCGGCAGAATACATCTACTTCGCGGGTTGTGCTGCATCATTCGATGAGCGCAACAAGAAAGTCGCACGCGATACAATTAGCATAATGAAAGAAGCAGGACTAGATGTTGGTATTTTGGGAATGCAAGAAGGGTGTAGTGGAGATGCTGCTCGACGTGCAGGAAATGAATATCTATTCCAGATGCTAGCAGAAACAAATATTGCTACCTTTGAAGAAATTGGTGTTAAGAAAATCGTTGCATCTTGCCCACACTGTTTCCATACTCTTGGCAAGGAATACAAAGACTATGGTGGTGAAGACATTGAAGTAATGCACCACTCTCAATTAATTTCACATCTTCAGCAAGAAGGAAAACTACCAGATCCTAAACACGACGGCTCTGTAACTTACCATGACCCATGTTACCTTGGAAGAATCGGTGGTGAAACAGAAGCACCACGCGCTGCTATCGGTGGAGTAGATATTGAAACTGAACGCAGTGGTAAGGATTCTTTCTGCTGTGGTGCTGGTGGAGCACAAATGTGGATGGAAGAGCATGTTGATGATGGATATGACAAAGTTAACGTAATCCGTTCAAAGGAACTTGCAGCGACTGGAGCAGATACTGTAGCAGTTGGTTGTCCATTCTGTTCAACTATGGTTACAGATGGATTGAATGCAATCGGTTCAGATATGGAAGTCAAGGATATTGCAGAAATTGTATGGCAACAAATCAAGTCAAACGATGAAGCATTACAATCTAAGAAAGCCACTCCAGAAATCGCAGTTGAGCCTGCAGAGGCATGAGCATGAAAAAACTCCTCGTAGTCGACCTATTGGCTGAGAGAGAAGGATTTGGCAAGCATGGAACTGCAGAAATAGTTAGTCACTTTCCTGATTATGAGATTTTCTTGTGGGCACCACATACTACTAAAGCACTCGACTATGGATGGGGTGTAAGAGTTGACTCAGCAATAGATGCTGATGTGATTATCATTACTGGCTCAAGAAAGAATGTAAGTCAATGGGAAGATTGGATGGATCAAGTTGCAGATTTGATTAGGACTGCAGATGTACCAATTTATGGGATTTGTTTTGGCCATCAAATAATTGCAGCTAGTTTAGGTGGAAAAGTAGTCAGAGCAGAAAAGAATAGTAATTTCCTTGCAGATGTAAACTATGAGGATGGAACTCTCGTCAAGCAATTATTTACTCATCAAGACCATGTTATTGACGCTGGAGAAATGCAAGTCATTGCGAGTTCACAACATTGTGCAATAGTTGCCTGTCAACATCCTACGCGACCGATTAAGTCAGTACAATTCCATCCCGAAGCAGTACAATCAGTAATGCATGAATCCATTCTCTGTGGAGATTTGAGTGAAGACGAAGCGAATGCATTTGGAGATGCAATCCAAGATTTGAATGTAGCACAGTCACTGTTCTGAATCTTGATCAAGAGATTTTGTCTCTTCCAAATCCGATTCAAATGAAGCAAGGGCAATAAACAAGCCAATGACCAAGAAATATTCAGCTGGTGCTGCGATATCTATTGCACTTTGTAATGGTGTTAATTGAATCAAAGCATCTTGTGCCTCAGCCTTGGACATTCCGTCCACGGCATCCCTTAATGCGGAAGTCATAACATTGAATGAGATGAAAGAAATAATAATAGCAATCCATCGTAAGATTTTACCCTTTTTCTGTGCGTTAGGCAACGCTAAATGAGCCATTAAAGCCCATAACATACCAACTTGGAAAACACCCAAAGCAGTGAATATATGAAACTCTAAGAAATCATACATATTTGCAAAAGCCATCAATGAAATATTGACTCCGGTGTAAAATCCACATAGCATGCTGATGAACAATAATTTCGGGCGGCAGTCTTGACGTTGAGTCCACCACATTCGGTACGAAACAGCGCAAATAATGAATCCTGAAATGAATAATCCAGATGTAAACAAGATTCGTTGTGGGCCCGGATAATCCGATTCAGAAATGAAAAATGGTACAGCACGCGCATCACCGCTAAGCCAATGAATAAGCATTGCAAGACTCAATGTCACTGCAGGAACTGCCCACCCCAATCTTGCTAACATCGTATCAGCAACGAACTTGTCTCCAAGTTTGATTCCGCCTTGACCCTTGAAATCAATCATTGATATGCCTCCACAGTATCCTTGATTGTAGTATCAACATCAATCCATTCAATTCCTAATACTTCTGTTGCAGGTGTTGAATCATAATCTGCATCTCCACGCATTATCCCCTTTGCTATCTGCCTGGTGAGAACTCGCTTTTTAGTGAATATTGCACCAACCCAATCTTGGAATACGGCCAAAGGTAACATCCAATTTTGTAGAGCTAGTTTCGGAGATTTTGATTTAGGATATAATTCTCTTGTTCTTTTATGCAACGCTGCCACCGTTGTATTATTATGAGGTGCTAGAATGAATCTTCCACTGGCTTCATCAACTTCAAATGCTCTGCGATGAGCCATTGCAACATCTTTGACATGAACAAAAGCCATAGGGATTTTCATTGTCATCGGGAATTTTCCTGCCAGTGCATCTCCTATGATATCAGTTGATGGTGTTGGGCGAGAGAATCCACCACCGAGAACACCACTTGGATTGATTACTCGTAGGTCTAAATTGAATTGCTTAGCCAATTTCCAAGCATGCCTTTCAGATTCGGTCTTTGCCATTACATAAGGCATTGAGGTATTGGTTTGCCAGTCAGTATGATCCTTTACTTTACCTTTCGGTTCCGAGCCCACAGCAGCAACGCTGGAGGTGTAAACGACTCTGTTAATTCCCACTTTAGCAGCGGCTTTGAGTAAATTATCAGTTCCTATATTTGCAGTATCAATGATAAGTTGTCCGTCTCCACTTGTAGCATAAATTGTTGCGGTATGGAATAAGCCATCACATCCCGCAAGGTGTTGTTCCCAACCTTCTGAATCGAGAACATCTCCTTCAACCAACTCTAAACGCTGTTGACAGTCCAACTTTTTGGCGTGTGCAATCACATGATTCACTTTGTTTGGATCTGCTAAATCACGAACTGAACCTTTGACATTGTAGCCATTTAACAATAGGTCTTCAACGATATGATTGCCAATATGTCCATTGACTCCGGTAACGAATATCGTCTTGCCATCGCCTTGTCCCATGAGCAATGCAAAGAGCGATACTGTATCAACCTTCAAGTGAGAGTGGCAACACCCCCATGATGAGTCAGATGCCAATTCGCATGCATGATACCCTTCGCAGGAAAAAGGTGGATTTCTCCACAATCGAAGCTGGTAAAGTTTCGATGTATGTCTGCGGTGTCACAGTTTACGACCGCTGTCACTTAGGTCATGCAAGGTGTTATCTTTCCTTTGATTTGATTCATCGATGGTTAGAACAGAGTGGTTTTGATGTTCATTACGTGCAAAATTTCACAGATATTGATGATAAAATAATTCACCGTGCCAATGAACTAGATGGTGATTGGAAAAAGTTGGTTGATGAGAATATTGAAACCTATTACGAAGATATGGACGCTTTGAATATACTTCGTGCTGATGATTATCCACGTTGTACAGATTATGTTGATGACATGATTAGAATCACTGCAGATTTAATTGAAAAAGGCAATGCTTATGTTGCTGATGATGGAGTATACTTCTCAATTGAATCAGCTCCAGAGAAATATGGTATGTTAACCGGACAGATTCTTGAAAATGTCCGCAGTGGTGCGGGTGGAAGAGTTGATGATACTGGCAAGAGCAAGAGAGATCACAAGGATTTCGCACTTTGGAAAGCAGCAAAACCAGGTGAGCCAACATGGGATTCACCTTGGGGTGCAGGCCGACCGGGTTGGCACATAGAATGTACAGCGATGTCAATGGATTATTTTGGAGCGCAATTTGATATTCATGGTGGCGGTCACGATTTACGTTTCCCTCATCATGAAGCAGAAATATTCCAAGGAGAATGTCATACCGGTTGTTCACCTGTAGTCCATCATTGGTTGCACAATGGTTTTGTCAATTTAGATGGAGAAAAGATGAGTAAGTCATTAGGCAACTTTTGGACTATTAATGAGATATTGAAAAAGGTTGACGCAATGGTACTTCGTTTCGCATTAATCAATGCCCATTATCGTTCACCAATTGACATGAACGATGCATTGCTGAATGATGCTGAACGTAATTACAACCGAGTATTGGAATGCTATGTTACATCTCTAAAGGGTTGTCTTGCAGAAAATAATGTACCGCTGCCAGTAGCAGACTTTGCCAGTACTAATCCACTTTCAAAATCATTAGCACTCTTGGAAAAGATGGGAGAAGGTTTTGCTAAAGCAATGGATGATGATTTCAATTCACGTGAAGCAGTTGCCAAGGTATTGGGTGCTGTACGAGAAATAATGAAGATGCACAATAGTGATATGGACGCTGTAGATTCAAACGCCTTTTCACATTATGCAATTGATTGGTTAGAAGAAACAGCTGGAGCAGTTCTTGGAGTCTTACCGACGCGAGAGATGGCGCTAGCAGAACCTGAAGAAGATCCGCGCAAATTAGAGATTGCAGATGAAGTAGACGCTTTATTGCTAGCAAGAACCCAAGCCCGTAGCGACAAAGATTGGGCAAAGGCTGATGAGATTCGAGATGCACTACATCAGATGGGTGTGGTGGTAACCGATACTGCTGAAGGACCTACTTGGGACTTAGCTTAACGCTTATTCCTCTTCAGACTTTGATTCAGTTTTAGCCATCGGTGGTGGTGCAGGAACGAAAGAATCCTCTTGCGACTCTTCAAGTTCAGTCTCATCCCATATTTTCTCAATACGGGCCTCTCCAGCGAGATCTAAATCTTCGCCACTGCTCTTACCTAGAACATACAATCCTATGCCGATAACCGCAACCATTGCAATTAAAAGCATCGTGGTAGTTGTTTTAGTCTCTTCATTCGAAACTGCTTCGGTATCGCCTGAAGTATCATCGTCAACTGGTGGATTTTCAGTACAAGGAGGAGCAGTTCCGTCATCACAAAGTGTAATTTGGTTATTATTGTTAGTTTCGTCAGTTCCGGCCGAGTTTCCTCCGGTATTATCTGTACCTCCGGTATTACCTGTACCCCCATTATTACCTGTGCCGCCGGTATTGGTTTCGTCGTCAGGAAGAACAACATTGGTTCCAGTCCGATCTCCATTCTCATCCATTGGAATATCGTAAAACGAGTAGAGCAAAGACAAATCTATGTGGGTATTAGCCCAAGATGAACGGTTGATGACATCGAAATATCGTTCATCACCAGTGGTGAAGATTGGGTCGACTGTTATGTTTCTGAGTTGTGAGACTCCTGTATTTGCAGAGTTTTTACCATCGAATGCTGTGTTGAGGTACGATTGAACTTCTGCATCAGTACTCCATGCTACACCGTCTGGTGCGTTCCAGTGTTCACGTATGTCAGTGACATTATTGCGCATTGCCATTGCAAGCCCACTTTCTATTTGTTCCCAAGTCTGAGAACCATCAACGACTGAGGTAGATGTGATGTCAATGACTTTGGAAACGCCACCACCAGTAATCGGTTCCCAATCATCGCCTTTCAATTGTGTCATGATATCTTGGTCACCAAACAGTGCCCTTCCGTTCACGACTGTGAGACGAACATCAGCATCAATAGCCTCAATGAGGTTTCGATATGGGTCGTCATGGAAGGTATCAATGACCACGAGGTCTGCTACCATTTTATCTTTAATTTTTCCAACATGATCTTCCCATTTAGCAGCAGCGGCAGGATTTGATGTTACCATTTCCACCATTTGATAATTGGTGAAATACGAGTCCATGACTTCGGTGTTCCATAGATCTGCGACCTTGAGTTCGTGCAAATTATTCTTGGAACCACTTGGTCCCCAATCGGGTGCCAGTGATATTTCGATACCAGCTTTGTCAGCCGCACGAACATCGGTTGTGTTCCCATAAAGCAGGAGATTGGAGAGTGGTGACCACACTAACTTTGAGCCAACAGCACCCATTGAATCAAATTGTGATGGCGTAAGTGCTGTACCATGAATGACAACAGTAGGTTCAGCGAGAAGACCCTTGCTGTTGAGTAAATCGAATTCATCCCTACTTGTTTGGTCAACACCTTCTGACAAGTGTATGTACCATGCTTCAATGGAGCCATCATTGAAACCAGCAATCTTGCCATCGACGTTGTAGTCTGAATCATACCAACTGCATACTGCGCATGTGGTGGCATTGTCTTTTCCAAAGTTCCATAATTCAACGTTTCGTGAAAGAGTGTTATCCCATGCATCATTGCCGGAAGGTGAACCTTGAACTGCAGTAACGCCACCAGCTATTGCTTGGACTTCGGCATACTTCATTTGTTCAGTTGCCATGCCCCATTGATTGTTCGATTGAACATTGTTTTTCATCCAAGTGATACTCGGTTGGTAGTCGTAGTTGTTTCCCCATTGACCACGATTGGTATAGCCGCCTTCGGCTGACCTTTGAGATTCAGAGAGGTGAACATCAAAATCCCATAATGGTATGTGGTTGTAATGCATGTGATTGTGTAAGTCAATAAGTCCAGGATAGATGGTTCCATCGGTTTCAACAATAGGTACATTCGTCAAGTCAACACCATTTGGTATCGCTGAACCAGTTGACCAAACACCATCAATCATTCCATCTCGAACCATGATGTTTCCTTGGTTGATGACACTTGTTTCTCCTTCTATAGTTACAACGCGTCCCTTGAGTAGGTAGGCGTTATTGGAAGATGTTTCTGGAATATGATAGCAATTGACTATGTTAAGAGCGGTCTCAGATGCTTGACCGCCAGGAGCCCAACCCGGTGTTGGGTCTACTTTTTGCAAATCTCCATTACCATCTTCAATGTATGATTTACCGTACCAAGAATCTTCACTAGGGAAGGACATTGAATCAACAGCAGTTCCAGAATCATCACTGATGGTGACAGTGTTATTATTGAAGTAATCAAGCAATAGGTCAGAATTTGCATTGAATACAGTTAATCGTCCATCAGCCGGTAAGACTGTGTTCCAAGCCAGTTGGCAAGGAGGACTTCCACTGGTTAGTGATAGTTGCCAATTTGAAACATTTACTGGTGAAGAACCGGTATTCCACAGTTCGATGAACTGGTCGGAATATTTGCCGTAATCACCATCACCATTCCAGTCGACTGCTCCGTAGACATTATCTGAGGTGTCATTAGAAACGAGGTTATTCGGACTGATCAATAATTCAGAGACTACGACCGTATTTTCACGGCTGGCAGTTGTTGATGATTCATCGCTAGCAATGACCGACATCACCGGTACGAGCATGATGACGAGAACGATGAGGGCGGGTAATTGGTTGATGCGCATAGATAATCCTCGTAGCGATAGCACATGAACTCGTCGGCAGGATGGCATGGGTGGTTTGAAGAACCCCAGCCGCTGGCAATTAGATATGGCAGTAGTCGATGTTACCGAACCAGAGTTCGCTGGATTAATTGAAAATAATAATATTGTAATCCTAGATTTCTGGGCGGAGTGGTGCGGTCCTTGTAAGGCATATGGACCAGTTTTCAAGCGTGTATCAGAAGATTACCCCGATGTTGTTTTTGCAAAAATTAACACTGAACAAGAGCAAGCATTATCACAATCATTTGAAATCCGCTCGATTCCAACAACTATCGCATTCAAGGAAGGAATCGGTGTATTCATGATGCCAGGTGCATTACCAGAGAAAGATTTGAGAGAATTAGTAGTTAAGTTAGGCGAGATTAACATGGATGAAGTTCGGGCACAACTTGAAGCTGAAGAAACCAGTGAAAATTCACAATAATGCTTTACTCCAACAAACCAACAATTCAAAACCAAGCGAAGATGCCCAAAGGGCATGGACAAGCGCCCATTACTCATTACGCTGCTATTTGTTAGCAGCATGTTTGCTGGATGTTTTGGCAACGATGTCGTTGAAAATGAGGAAATAGAGTCTGATTACGATGTTTATCCAGAACCTTGGCAACGTGCTGATATAGATTATTCTGTGAATGCAGATTTTTCTAGAGTCACCGTTAATGGAACATTTGGCATAGATGATGTTCGCTCGGTATTCGTACCTGTTCCTTCAATCACTCTAGCCGATGGCGGTGCAGGTGCTACTGGTTCTGCAGAAGTTCACCTTGGACTTTGGTTACCTATCATAGAGGGCTGTGATTGGGAAAGTGCTGAACTTCCCGAAGAGTGCCATGTGCCAATTATTTCAGAGATTGGACCATATTATTCGGATGGAGATGTTGACGCATTAACTCCTGCTGATAGATTGGGTAGATTTTTGATTGAGAATTATGTTCCACATGGATATGGGGTTGCTCAAGTATCTGTTTTTGGTACTGGAGAATCAAATCATTGTATGGACTTGATGGGAACTGATGAGCAGCGTGGAATTGATGCTGCGGTCACTTGGCTTGGTTCACAACCTTGGTCAAATGGTAAAGTTGGAATCATTGGAAAGTCATATGATGGTTCAACTCCTTGGCAAGCAGCAACATTCGGTAATGAATTTCTTGCAACTATCGTTCCTATGTCTGGATTGATTGGAGTTCATGATTTGATGTGGAGAAATGGAAGCATGGAAGCACGTGGCATGATTATGCATAATGGTGTCTATGGCTCATTTGGTGTTGATGGTGATACAGAAGATTCACAAAATATGTGTGAAGGCTACATAGAAGGATATGCGATGGGTCCATTGGCATACTTGAGCGGTGGAATGGTAGATTATGCTGGTAATACCTATTGGACTGAACGCTCATTCTTAGATCGTGTTGTGGATAATTACAACGGCTCAGTGTACATTATTCAAGGAATGCAGGATTGGAACGTCGACCCGCATATGACATTCCCAACTCATCAAATCGTTGAAGATGCTGGAATTGAAATCAAGACTTTAGCCGGTCAATGGAATCACAATTATCCAGACCGTGCTGACCATGCAGACCTTTCATCAGGTGAAGGAGCAGAAGCTTATCCATACACATTAAGATGGGATTGGGCTGATGAGATGTTATATTGGTTTGATTGGTATTTGAAAGGTGAAGGCAGAGCCCCAAGTTTGGGAGTTGAAATGCAAGATAACCGCGGTGGCTGGAGATTTGAAGCAACATATCCTGCATCAGATACCGAATATCTTGAGATTGCTGCTGAAGACTTATCTCCATCAGGTGCATCAATTACGGGAACTAATTCGATTATGATGACATATGGGCCATTTGAAAGTGATACATATATTGCTGGAATGCCCACTTTCCATATGGCAGTAGCACCGCATACGACTAATGGTGCACATGGCTACTTGGAAATGACTGATGATTCAGGAATGCATCTTGGTCATGCGGTAATGGATTACAGATTCCATGCTGGTGGCCGTGATGGGCAAGAATTACTTATACCATTTTCTCAAGTGACAGGATTAATGGAATTCATGCCAATGGATATATTCTTAGAAGCAGGAGAATCAATTCACATAACTATGACTCAAACAGGTTCTGATTATGTTCCAAGTCCGGCAAGTATTGGTCCATACTCAATCGATTGGTCTACTGCAACATTGACTCTTCCTATAGTTAACAGAACTTGCGATCAGTTATTCCAAGCACCTATCCATGAATATGGTGGAGAAGGGCAACGAACTTGTTAGTCCTCTATGACAAAATCCGCTTCAGTTTGCGTTTTCAGCATATAACCATGCGCTATTCTCTTAAACGGTTGGCAAACCATGGTAAGTATGGTATTGAGTGCCCTCCCTGGTGTTGGAAAACAATTGGCTAAGAAATTGACCAGTCATTTTGGCTCTGAAGAATTGGCAGTAGCATCTCTCAAAGGCGGAGATTTGGCAAGGATTGCTGAGATTGATGGGCTATCACCAAAACGTGCATTATCACTGGCTAGAGCTGTTGCAGGAGATAGCGGTACTTTCCTTGCAACTAAAGAATCAATCAGTGTTCACAAACAATTACTCTCGAGCATTAGCGCCTTTACTTCTTGTCAAGCGAGCAGAGATAGAATGCAATTACTAACTCCAGTTGCAGACCCGAGTGAACGCAGAAAGAAATCAATTCTTTCTCATAACTTTGCATCAAGTCATCCGGAATTGGTTACAATTTTTTCAGAATCTTGGAAGTCACTTGCAATCACACGTTCTCCAAATAATCGATATGAGCGTGTAGTGGTCTCAAAGCAACCACGTGAGCATCTTAAAAAATGGTGTAGAGTTCTAACTCCTGGTAATGGGGAAACATGGAAGGATTACACTGTTTTCAAGTCAATTACATGGATTGGAGGAGGCGCACCTGCTGAAATTCCAGATGGTTGGCTGGTTCTCAGCAATGATCCGGATGAAGAATTAATCGTCCCTGAAAAAACACTTGACTGGTTTCAACATAACAAGCGTACTTTACAAGTGGTTAGAGAAATCGTTGAATTGAAAGCGATAGAAGAGGATTTCCACCCATTCCTAGACGCACTTTTCACTTCTGTTGAAGGACTTAGTGCATTACCAGAACTATTGGATGAGATAGATGATGAAAGTGATTTAGAAAAAGTCGCAGAAGTCAAAGATTTGCTCTGGGGTAAAGTCAAATCGCTTTGTGAAGAAGTCAACTTAGAAGTTGAGAACGCTATGAATGATGCCAAAATGGCCCTATCCGGTGCAGAATTGTTAGAGGCATTATCTGATGGTACAGCATTCCAAAGAAAGATACGAGATGCAACAAGTATGGTAATTTCTGATGCGATGGAGAAAGCAAAAACCACATTGAATGAATTCCTTGAAGGAACTGGCAGTCGATGCCCATTCGATCTGTTCACCAATGATTGGCCTGCAAAAATTAACCGTTCAACAATTGACAAAATAGATGGTCAACTAGAATCGAAATTAGTTTCTGATAAAGCGCAGCATATCTCTAATTTAGCGGCTAAATTAGGTCCGCTAAAGAGTCACTGCGAATCTGCAATCCGAGAATTAATCGAGTTTGACCAATGGCTTGCAATCGCTAAATGGGCTCAGAAAAATGATTGCACAATCCCAGAGATTGTGGACCATGGAATCTATGTTGAAGAGGGGCGACATCTGCTATTGGGATGTCCAGCAGACCCGGTCACTTACGGCTTAGGTCAAGCTGCTGATGAAGGAGATAAGCAATCCTTAGCACTACTCACTGGTGCAAACTCTGGTGGTAAAACCACTCTGTTAGAACTGCTCGCTCATGTTAGTATTCTAACTCACATGGGGTTGCCAGTTCCAGCCAAGAGTGCTAAAGTGGGACTCGTTGAATCGCTTCACATACTGGCCAAGGCTGGTGGGACTCAAAGCGCGGGTGCGCTTGAGCAGACTTTAGTTGAATTAGCAGAAGTGGTTTCAGACCCGTCTGCAAAATTGATTCTCGCTGATGAATTGGAAGCAATTACAGAGCCGGGTGCAGGTGCAAGAATTATTGCTGGTATGCTCTTAGCGGCAGAATCTCAACCTGAAACTACGATGATGCTAGTAACGCATCTAGCACCAGCTATAATCAAGGCAAGTGGTCGTGATGATCTACGAGTTGACGGAATTGAAGCGAGTGGATTAGATGCGGATATGGAATTGATTGTCGATAGAACTCCAAAGCGAAATCACTTAGCCCGTTCAACACCGGAATTGATTGTTAAGAGGCTTGTTCAACGCTCACAAGGAAATGCTCGGGGACTCTTCTCAGATATTCTTCAAATGTTTGATTGATACTAACTCGCTTATTGTTTCGCAATCTGCAAAAGTTTGTAAATTGCATGGGGAATATATCTTGCTTAGGGTGAAGTTCAAGTCAAAACCCTAAGTGGCCCAAGTATGGCTCAACCAAACGCTGCTGGTGATTTGGATGCGGTTGCCCTCGAAACAGCGCTATTAGAGGCGTGGGGGCAAGAAAATGCTTTCCAATCTAGTATTGATTCACGTCGTACAGGAGCACCATTCATTTTCTTGGAAGGGCCGCCTACTGCAAATGGAAAACCTGGAATTCACCACGTTGTTGCTCGTGCTTACAAGGACTTAGTTTGTCGATGGAAAACAATGGAAGGTTTCCTAGTTGAAAGAAAAGGTGGATGGGATACTCATGGCTTACCAGTTGAGATTGAAGTTCAGAAGAGATTGGATTTAATGAGTAATGAACAGATTGAATCTTTTGGAATGAAGGAATTCAATCAGGCCTGTCGCGAATCGGTTTGGACCTATGAAGAATCTTGGAGAGAAATGACCGAGCGCATGGGTTATTGGGTTGACTTAGACAATCCATATGTCACCTTAGACAATAATTATGTTGAATCTTGCTGGTGGGCATTGAAACAAATGTTCAGCAAAGATTTACTTTATCGAGGGCACAAGGTTTTACCTTATTGTCCACAAACAGGAACGTCTTATTCTTCTCACGAAGTAGCACAAGGATACAAGGAAGTCGAAGAGCCTTCAGTTTATGTTAAATTCAAATTAGTTGATCAAGATGCATCAATTCTTGCTTGGACAACCACTCCTTGGACACTTCCAGGAAACGTTGGATTAGCAGTTGGACCAGAGGTCACTTATGTTCGAGTCAAGGTTACAGAGGATGCAGTAAATTGGCAAGGTGCTGGTGGTGCTACAATCGGTGAAGAGTTAATCCTCGCCAAAGATTTGATGAAAGAAGTATTGCGTCATCATGCAGAAGTTTTGGAAGAATTCCCTGGTAGTGAATTAGTTGGTAAAGCATACGAGCCGCTATTCCCTGATGCTGTACCACGTGGTGATTCACAATCAGCATGGACTATTTTAGAAGCAGATTGGGTAACAACTACTGATGGTACAGGTGTGGTTCACACCGCAGTAATGTATGGTGAGGATGATTACAATCTTGGAATGGCTGCAGGTTTGCCTGCTCACCACACAGTGGAAATGAATGGTTCATTCTGTGAAGGAATCCATCCTCAACTAGATGGCAGATATGTCAAAGAATGTGACGGCACTATCATTGAATTATTATCAAGTCCGGGTGGCTCAAATGGTAAAGGTCCACAAAGTGGATTACTATACCGAGAGAAACTATATTCTCACGATTACCCACACTGCTGGAGGACTGATCATCCACTTCTTTACTATGCAATGGATTCATGGTTTGTTAGAATGACTGCAGTAAAGGAGAGATTAATCGAATTCAATAGCCAAACAGAATGGGCTCCAGATTGGGTCGGTGAGGGTCGCTTTGGTGAATGGATTCGTAATGTCAAAGATTGGGCGATTTCTCGCGAAAGATACTGGGGGACGCCTATTCCAGTATGGAGAAGCGAAGACGGTCAAATGAAATGTGTTGGTTCTATTGCTGAACTTCAACACGAAGTCGCTTTAGCAGTGGCAGCTGGATTTGACAATCCAGATTGTCCTGATGATGTTGATCTACATCGCCCGATAGTTGATGAATTTACTTTCGTAAGTGATGATGGTAAACCAATGAAGAGAGAACCTTTCGTAATGGACTGCTGGTTTGATTCAGGCTGTGCATCTTTTGCTCAATGGCACTATCCGTTTGAGAACAAAGACACATTTGAGTCATCATACCCGATTGATTACATCTGTGAAGGAGTGGACCAAACACGAGGATGGTTCTACACATTGCTAGCAGTTTCTACAACTGTCTTTGATTCAATTTCTTACAAACGTTGTCTAAGTCTCGGTCTAATCTTGGATGCTGAAGGTAAGAAAATGTCTAAGTCTAAAGGAAATATTGTAGACCCTTGGGATCATTTTAATCGAGAAGGTGCAGATGCTACTCGCTGGTATATGGTGACAGCAGGAGCGCCATGGAGTCCGTTGAAGTTTGACCCGAATGGGGTTAGAGAAACTTATGCAAAGATGTTCCTAACCCTTTGGAATGTTTACAAATTCCATGCAGATTATGCAGCACTTGATGGGTTTGACCCAGAAAAATCAGAAAATGATGTTTCATCAAGGCCAGCATTGGACCGTTGGATTCTATCGCGAATGTCATCTGTTGCAAGTGAATATCACAATGATTTCGTTTCTTGGAATTTCCATAAGGCTTGTCGTGACCTAGAAGATTTCGTTGTCAATGATTTATCCAATTGGTATGTTAGACGCTCCCGCAGAAGATTGTGGGATGAGGCTGAAAACGAAGACAAGGCATCTTGTCAACATACACTTCACGAAATATTGGTGGTAATTTGCCGTTTGATGGCTCCAATATCTCCATTCATGGTCGATGTCATTCATCGTAATATTACTGGAAAACCAGTTCATCAAGCCGCTTGGCCATTGGGCGTTCCAGGAAGCCTTGAGGGTGCAACATCGGATGAGTGGGACATTGAAGCAGCAGCAGCTACCGCAACAATACCACCTGTAGATAAGAAATTAGAAGAGACAATGAGTTTGGTTCGTGAACTCGCTGAAGCAGGAAGAAGAATTCGCGTTGATGCTGGTAGAAGGCAAAGACTTCCTTGTGCACAAGGATGGATTGTTGCAGGTCCAGACGTTTCAATTTTCCATGAGATTTTAGCAGAAGAATTGAATGTTGAGACTATTGCAGTTGAACAAGATTTAGACCGATTCCAAAAAGTAGAACTTGCACCTAATTTTAGAACCTTAGCACCGAAAGCAAGAGCAGAGGTTAATGCAGTTTCTAACGCGATAAAGAATGCACAAAACCCTGATGAGATGCTTGCAGCAATCAAAGCCGGTGGAATGCAAATTCTAGGCGTTGACATAGATGAAAACGATGTTGAGATTCGTAGAGCAGAAAGAGATGGATTTGCTGCTGAAACGGTCACTATCGGCCAAGGCGAAGATGCATTCCAAGTATCATTAGTATTGGATATGCAAGATACACCGTTGCTTTTATCCAAGGGATTGGCGAGAGATATAACTCGTAGAATCCAAGCCAAGCGCAAGGAAATGGACTTTGAAATAGAAGCGACAATCGATTTGCAGGTGTGGTTGCAAAATGCACCTGAGATGTTTGAATCAGATCAAACATGGATTGCTACAGAAACACGAAGTGCAGCAGCAGTATTCCATTCAGAGGGCCAAGCACCAGCAAATGCAGATTCATTCACAGTCGATGGAATCTCTGTTCAATTTACAGTAGAGTGAGTTGAAATCGTTTAATCTTTGAAGCGATGCCTTGAAAGAGAGGATGCGCGAGGTTTTCTTATGCGCCGAGTGCTGCTTTGCTTGTTCATTGCAACTTCCACCCTAATGGCTGGTTGTTTAGGCGGTGGTGAAGGATTAGTCAGTGAGGAAAAGGTAGCACCTATTTTTGATGATTACATCATGATAGATGAAGCAGCTCATGGTGATGTGAGAGAATTCCTTACCATCGATTTGCGAACAAATGAAACTACCAATACTACATGGGCAGTTTTCAATAAGGATTACGGTGGTAATTGTTGCGAGCATTATATCGCTACTACAATTGAAGGAGATATCATGAATATTGGTGGCGAGTATCCTGTTTACACAGAAGACCGCGGCCATGCTTGGGACACTTACATCCCAGGAGTTCTCCCAGACACTCAGTGCCGAACTTTCGTTCCAACAAATCCAGGCCAAGAGGGACTTGGTGAGGGGAGTATTGTCCAAGCAACAAATGGAGATATTATCTCAATGACGTGGTTCCCGTATATTGGTGCTGATGGCAAGATTGACAAATTCTATGCACTCTTGTATGATGATAGTGAAGAGGAATGGAAGTGGTGCTATAATCGGATCACTGAACCATTTTATGACCGTTCATGGCAAGTCGAAGTAGTAGGTCCAATATCATCCAGTTTAGGCAGTGGTGATTGGGCTAGTATTATCGTTTCTAATTTCTGGCATCAAACTCAAAATGCTGGAGGTCAAATCAGTGTTGACGGATTGAATTATTATCCATTCCAATTCCCAAATAGAGGTGGTGGCGACCCAACAATCGAATTAGATTTGAATTTTACAGAAGCTGATTTACCAGCATACTATGATGTCAATAAGCCACACAAAGAAATGCGTTCCTTCCCACTCCCTTCTGGTGGATTGCTATTCCCTAATTATTATGATAATGGTAATGCAGCATATATGGATACTACATTGTCATGGAATGAACTTGAAGTTCAATTCCCTTCCGAATATTGCCAAATAGATAGTACTGGTTCGATTCATTGTATGAAGAATACTGGTACTGATTTTACACATTTCATTTCATATGATGGAACTAATAGTTGGCAAAATTATACTTATCAAATGGGTAATGTTTCAACATCAATCGAAGAGTGGGAGTTTCAAGCAAATGGAGAATTAGACCTATTTGTTCTAAATATTCGCTACCAAAGTAGCGAAGGTCCAGACGTTGATATGGTCTACCATGTACGCGGATATTCAGAAGACATGTCGCCAGATACTTTGACCTATATTGGAGAGGGTGATTTAGATTCAACATCCGGTGCAGGCAACGATATTCGCTTTGACTTTGCAAGCCTAGCAATATTGTCTGACGGAGGGGTTGTAGTCGCTTTCCACGACTCAACCGATGTAGATCCGTTATTCGCAATTGAATTGGAACTTCCTCAATATTAATTTTGTAATAAGTGTCCATTTTACGCTGGCAATCGCATAAAATTAATTGACTCAATATATTGAATAAACGACATTATTTGAGATTGAGCAGGGGTATCATTGAAGACCTTTCATCAACAGCGTCAGCCTATGGCGAGAGGAGGCTATGCCCATCGTGCAATTCTCCTAGTCGTATTGTTATTGATTGGAGGGCCAGTCCAAATCGGCCTTTCAGCGCAATATGATGGCACAATTGCCCAGCAGTCACTGATTGATGAGCCTACAATATTCCCTGCTGCTACTGGCTCAACGCAGACCATTTCATTAGATGGCTCAACTGTTAATGATGCCTTTGAAGTGGAGGTACTAAGCGAAGAGCCACTAGTTGATATCAAACTCAATCTTTCACCAGCGGTACAAGTCACTCAATCTTCATATATTTGGGATGATAACAACATATGGTCACATGCAGATGCACAACTAGATGGTGCCAAGCAATCCGGTGTTGGTTTATCTCTGAAGGGCGTAGACGCAGTATGGGATTTTAATTCAGGCAATGATGGTTGGACTTTCTCCAACGCTTATTCGGGAAGGTCAACCCTTCAATGTGGAACAAACGGTACTGGTGGTGGTTCGATCAGAACTTATGCGGGTTCAACATACGCAACTTCTCCAGTAGTCAATCTTAACGGATTATCTTCAGTTTCCGTTCATGCGTGGGTGAAACAGGGTAATTCAGGGTGTGGAGAAGAACCAGATGCCAATGAAAACCTTGCATTCCAATACAAGACAAGTAGCGGTGGATGGACAACTTTTCAAACATACATGGGTTCAACTGCTGGAGGTACAGCGGTTCAGTTGAGTCAAAATTTACCAGCCGTAGCATTACATGCTAATAGCCAGATTAGAGCATACCAGAATTCAGGTTCAAGCACATGTTGTGATTATTGGTTCTTTGATGACGTATTCATGGACATTCCTTCATCTGCAACTTGGATCAGCCCCACCATCGGTTGGGCTAGCAATGCATCATTCCCAGTTTCAAAATCTGTTATGGCTCCAATGTATATCGATGCCGATGTACCTGCAGGAGCACGGCTTGATTGGACCGTATTGGATGATAATGGGCTTGAAATTGATGGAATGAGTGGTTCAGGCGCAGTGATCCCTCTACAATTTATTGATTTTGAAAATATTAACGAAGTCAGGATTAAGTTTGAATTTAATGAATCAAATGCTGGATTGATTCCAAGAATTTTCGCACTTTCATTTGATGGTGCATACAAAGACACATTACAACCACTTCAAACAGGGATGATTTGGACCAATAATGGAGCACTCTATACCAGCAGTGCAACCCAATTCTCAGGTAATGCAACTGCAAATATCACCTCTCCTTGGTATAGTGCTGACTTTGCATCTGAAAGTGTAGTGGTAGATGGTCAGAGCACAAATGCACAAGCACAAATACGATTTGATAGAGATGATAACTGGACTAATATTTCTTTACCATACACCTATAATTTGGATGAGACACTATATGGATTACAATTACAATTCGCAGCCCTTGCTCCTGCCGATGGCAATATGAGTAATTTCACATCTTGGCAAGTTGATGAAATTGAACTTAGATTTAGTGGTGGGTCTTACCCAGCCCAACCTGCAATAGATTTCTCCGGCGATGAACTCCTTGAATGGGGAGGCAGTGATGATAGAGTCGGCTCTTGGGGTTGGCAAGATCGATTCGCTAATGGCGAGACACAGGTAGAAGTCATAGCAGGTATCTCAGGGTATGCTACAACAAAAGCTTGGATTCCAAAGGATGATTTACAATCACTTTCGTTCTCAGTATTGGCACAAGGTGGGACATTTAACACAGTCAACATCGTTGTTGGAAGTACTACTGTCACTACCTACACATTTTCCGATCGCACTAATGCACAAATACAATTGGATATTTTAGAATTGGATGATCTCAAATTAGAATTAGCAGCATCTACCTCAGCAGTTGCCGCATTAGGTACATTCTTTGTAGAAGTTGAATTAGAAATCCTGGGCTCTGGCAATATCACTTATGGTGGATTGAGTGCACCGTATCAGGCATCAATGACATTGGATGCTGGTCCACAATCAGCATTCGTTTTAGCAATTAATTCCGCTCGAAGAGGATTAGTTCCGAGTCAAGGGATTCACCATATTCCTGTTCCATTCATCGCATCATCCGCAGGTGACTTGAAAATTGAATTGGTATCAATGAACTCCTCATCAGAGGTTGTTCTTATTGATACTAGCATGGAAGATGAACCATTGACACTGACTCCAAGTCAGCAATGGATGACTATGCACGCATCATATCAAGTGTTTTCTTCAACCGCCAATATGGTTCGTTTTGATGTATTTGGTTCTGAAAATGAAGCGACTTGGTTGCTACCATTGAATGGGGGAGGACCGATTGGACAAGGAGATTATGACAAGGTTGAGTTACACCCAACCAATGCCCTACAATCAACTGTTAATGGCACTGATGTTGATTTCAGTATAACCTTTAGACTTGAACCGGATTGGGAGGATGAAGATATATTGACTGTTTCCTCAAGATTGATTCTCAGTAGTAATACAATCTCAATTCCAGCATCCTACTATTGGGGTGGATTTGACTACCAAGGATTTGAAAACGACTTAGAAATACATTCATTCAGTGTCTCAACGGATGAAGGAGAAATTCCTCAATCTGTTAATTTCTTACAATCGTCAGATGAGATCGTATTTACAGTTGATATTGGATTTGAGGGCGTTGATAGCAATGCTTCATTTGCCGATGGTGATGCGTTGGTAGAACTTGTCAGAGGAGGACAAGTGATTGCAAATACAACGAGTTTGGATGAGGATATTTGGGTTGTCAACGATACAATTCCTTTCACTCACGGAAATCTAACTTGGACTATCAGAGTAACTCCATTAAGCGGTTCAGGTACAACAACTAATTCTGAGATTTCTAGAACGTTCTTTATCGATTCAGTGAGACCGAGGGTGCTTGAGACCAGTGTTGGTTGGTATGATCATAGAGAACCAAGTGATACTCAAACGATGCATATTCAAATCACTGACCAGCCTGAATTACCGACCAATATTCATGCTAAAGTATGGCGGCAATGGCTTGAAGATGACAATATGAATGGCTGGCCAGACCCTGGTGAGTATTCTTCAATGTCATTGCTACACCCGTCAAACCTTGGCTCTTTAGTAGGGCAATATACACTGTTATTGGATGATAGCGGTGGCAGCATCGGGCAGAAAGTTGCAGTCTATATCGTAGGCCAAGATACCGCCGGTTATGCAATCAAAGATGCAGGTTCAAATCAAAGTGGTGAGCACTTATTCATGTATCAATTAGCACCTGATGGCCCTCCATCCATTATGGCTAATGCATTCTCATGGCAAGATGGTCGTCAAGCTTGGTTACATCCGGATATGCCATATGTTCTGGAGGTTGATATCAGTGAACCAAACGGTGGTTCTGATCTTGCTTCTGTAGAAGTGGCCTTGGCTGGAAATCAAGGTTCTGACCCACTTCTAATAACTTGGGATTTTGAAACTGGAAATTGTACAAGTGCTTCATCGCATATCATTTTAGATGATTGTAAAATGATGGGTGCTAATGGCTATGCCACTCCTTATGAAAAGGATATGACTCTGCAAATTGAATTACATTTGGCCTGGACAATGCCTGATTTAGGAGAAACGAGAAGAGAGCCAATAGTCACTGTAGTTGATAGAGCGGGTCAAGAAGCAACTCATAATTTCCCAGAAAACAGATGGAAGTTTTCAGCCGCAATGGAAGTACTTGAAGAATCAGTAAATCTACATCTCTCCTCTGGTACATTGCTTGGTGATGGAGCGAGATTAGGGCCGAATAGTGCTATGGAGATTTCAGGAGGCGTAGTTTTCTCAGAAACAGGAACAATACCAGACTTCAACTGTAGCATTGATATTTTGTTTGATGGTGAAAGCAAATCAACTTTAGCACAACAAGGCATTTGGAACATCGCTCTAACCACGCCGGGCCTTTCTGGTACAATTCCACTAACCTGGTCTGTTGGCTGCATGCCTGAACAAGGAATTGATGCTACTGATAAAGGAACTTCAGTGCGTTGGATTGTAGTTGATGGAGAAGGGCCTATTCCAGTTGAAATTCTCTCACCGAGAATGGATGCAATACTTGATTCGGAGCAACATGAGATTCGAATTGTTGTTTCTGAAGAAGGCGGTATCGATATTGAATCATTACAATTAATTTGGTGGGTTGAAGATGAAATCACAGGAGACCATCTTAGAGATGGAACTGAGCCAATGCTATTGGTGGGCAATGAGATTGAAGGTCTCAGATTAGAACTCACCTCTTCGTTTGATTTAACAGAAATTACCGATGGTATGCTAGAGGATCGATTGCAGGTTTATGTTCGCATTGATGGAAGAGATTTAGCAGGTAATCAGATACTCGGATTCTCGGGTACTCCTGCGGGCACTCCAGTTGCACAGTGGGGTATGAGATTCTTAGAACCTGAATATCAATTGGAGCCATCATCAGTAGAATATTCACGGCTGATGGTTGAAGTCGGTCAAACAACTTCAGTGTTAATTAGTGTCCAAAACATTGGCACTTTGGACGGAACAACAGACGCAGTCATTACCGCAGTTTCCCAAGATGGAACACGCACGATAGTTAGGCGAACCAGCGTTGATGTTCCAAAGGGTGGTATCGGAATCATCAGCCTAGATTGGGGTCCTGAAAGTCCAGGATTGCAGTGGATTGAGGTTACCCTTGAAGATGGAGAGACTGCTAATGGCCCATCGATTGACGTTAGGCCAGAGAGAGTAATGACAACCAGTGAGAAAATCTTTGGCGATGTCCACCCTGTTTTGGGTACATTCGTTGGGATTCTATTCCTTTCAATTATAATCACAGGATTGATTTGGGCTAAGAGATTAACCAATAATAAGGGTAGTAGAGAGCATTACGATTGGGATGAATACTCATCCGAATTAGATGATGATGAAGATGATGAATACGAAGAAGATGAAGTTCAACCGACCCAATCGGCGGCAGTAGCAGCAGTTCAGACCCAAGTTCAGGAAGAAGTGGTTCAAAGTGAATGGGAATTAGGTGCTGATGGTTATTGGTGGTATCATGATAAAGAGACCAATGAATGGTGGTACAAAGATGCTGAAGGTAATATCGTACAGTTTTCTTGAGAGGTGATTTACTTTGAGCAACCTTGTCGGATTACTACAACTTGATCCAACTGTTGGAGATTTAGAAGGTAATTCTAAGCGTATAGAAGGATTAGTGTCTCAAGCAAAAATGAACGGAGCCAGCGTCGCTATTACTACAGAATTAGCAATTTGTGGCTATCCTCCTCGAGATTTATTATTACAAACTGATTTTATCAACAAATCACAAAAAATTGCTAGTGAACTTGATGTTGATTTACCAGTTCTAGTCGGCACTCCAATCGCTGCAGAAAACGATAGACAATTACCATTCAATGGTGTTGTTTTAGCAGGTCCAAATGGCGGTAAAACTAGAGGCGAAGGTAGCAGTAGAGTGATTGCAAAAAAACAATTATTACCAACTTACGATGTATTTGATGAAGCTCGTTATTTCAAAGCAGATTCCCGTTCAGGTATTGCACGAACAATCGGTGGAATGGATTTCGGTGTTACTATTTGTGAAGATGCTTGGCAAGCAGCAGGACAAACTCCCTCAGCATATGCAGCAGACCCAATTGAACATCTCGCTGAATGGGGACGACAAGGAGTAGAACTTTCTGCAACAGTCAATCTTAGTGCATCACCATTCCATTCTGATAAAGTCAGTACTAGAGTTCACGTAAGTCGTACGGCAGCAAAGATACTCGGCCATCCATTCCTGTTAGCAAATCAAGTAGGTGCTAATGATGATTTATTATTTGATGGATGCTCCTTGATAGCATGGCCAGACGGGCAAGTAGTAATCGCTCCTGCTTGGCAAGAAGGAGTGCTTGTAGTCGACCTTGATAATCCACAAAATTGCCATTGGGTTGCTTCTGATTCGGAAGATTCAATCAATATTGGTAGTGATAAAATAAAACATCTTTCAAGTGATGATGATGGGCACGATGATGCTAAGCATTTAGTTGAAGAATTAGCAGATGCAGTAGTCACTGGTTTGTCTGATTATTGTAGGAAATCTGGTATTAATTCAGTGGTGCTGGGATTATCTGGTGGGATTGATTCTGCTGTTGCAGCCTGTGTTGCAGCAGCAGCGGTAGGGCCAGAGAATGTTACTGCAATCGCAATGCCGAGCCGTCATTCCAGCCAACATTCGATCGATGATGCACACTATACGGCGAAGGCACTAGGTCTAAACTTTTCAATTCGTGAAATCGATGATCTTCACAAGGCAGTTGAAAGTAGCATCGGAGATATTTTGGTTGCTGGTAATCCAGTTGCAAGTGAAAACTTACAGGCGAGATTACGCGCTATAATTGTCATGGGTCATGCAAATGCCCAAGGTAGTATGGCTATTGCAACCGGTAATAAATCCGAACTAGCACAAGGATACTGCACTCTCTATGGTGATATGGCGGGTGGCTATACTCCACTAGGAGATCTTTACAAAATGGAGGTTTATGCACTGGCTGAACTGTTTAACGCGCGAGCATTAGAGGATGGAAAAGAAGTTCCTGTTAATGAATCAACTCTAACCAAACCACCTAGTGCAGAATTAGCGCCAAATCAAAAAGATGAAGATTCACTACCTGCATATCCAATACTTGATGGAATACTTGAGGCACACATAGAAGATGGCTTGGATAGCCACTCAATAGCACAATTAGGTTTTGAAATAAAAACCGTAATAGAAGTACTAAATCGTTTAGAGAAAAACGAGCATAAGAGGTGGCAAATGTCTCCAGCACCAAGAGTTTCAAAACGTGCATTCGGTCAAGGTTGGAGGCATCCTCTAGCCTCAAAACACTCATGGAGAAGTTGAAGAACAATAGTTTTCAGCCCAACTTATGGGCGAAGCGGTTGTCAACATAGCAGGTTATCGCTTTGTTGATTTACCTGACCGCGATGAGTTGCGTAAACCGCTACAAGAGCTGTGCGCAACGCTTGAATTGAAAGGAACAATATTACTTTCAACAGAAGGAATAAATTTCTTTCTAGCAGCGAGTGAACCAAATGTTAGCAAATTCATTAGTGAATTAGAAAAAGATGAGAGATTCGTTGGCATCACTCTGAAGCGATCATATACTGATTATCAGCCTTTTAATCGTATGAATGTACGACTCAAGAAGGAAATTATCTCTGTGGGGATGGATGAGATACAGCCTGCCCGTTTCACCGGCGAGGATATTACGCCAACTGAATTCAAGAAATGGTTAGACGAGGAAAGGGAGATCGCAGTTATCGATACTAGGAATGGTTACGAATTACGCGTTGGTACCTTTGAGAATGCCATTGACCTCAATCTCAAATCATTTCGTCAATTCCCTCAAGCAGCAGAAGCATTGCTAGAAGAGTTGGAGGATATTCCAATCGTAATGTACTGCACAGGAGGAGTTCGCTGTGAAAAGGCAAGTGCTATAATGCTCAATCAAGGATTCAAAAACGTATACCAACTCAAGGGGGGAGTCCTAGGATACTTCGAAGAAGTAGGAGGAGCGCATTGGGTTGGCGATTGTTTCGTTTTTGATCAGAGAGTCTCGGTTAATTCTCAACTTGAAGAAACAGGGTTCGCTCAATGCTTTGCATGCAGAGAACCAATCTCGGAACAAGAGCAGAACTCACCTGAATATGTTGTAGGAGAGTCCTGCCCTTACTGCATAGGCCGTAAGTAGTGAATCAACTTCACCAGATCAACCATTCATCTGTTAATTGCAAGTGTGTCCATGCGTATAACTCGTTACCATTTTGACCATCTAATGCTACGAAGATAACCTGGGTGTCGGTAACGATCATATTGCCATACTGACCACTATCGGAATTGTTGCCAATCCCTTGATATGGGTCGTATTGTAACTGAATAGTTCCTGATGAATCAAGTGACCATAATGCAAATCCAATATCGTCAGCTGAGGCGATAAAAACAATATCATCTCCAATTATAGAAATATGCCTAACATCAGAATCAACAACTCCACTGCTCAAATCTGTAGCAACGATTGTTCCATCTATTGTTCCATCACTGCTACATAATTCACTACCAAAGGTAGCGGTTACGCAGTCAAAGAAGATCTTTCCACCATTGATAACAGCTTCAGTCCTTTCACCAGGTATCACAATCTCAGTCGATAGTGAAGTAGTCATTCCGTTATGGAAATCATAAGACCAAAGCGTCGGATTTACACCAGTTGTTTGTGCATCAAAAATTATCTTAGAAGAAAGTAAATGCAAGCCTAGACCAGTGCCAACATTTGTTGGCCAATTACCGGTAGTAGTATCCATCAATGATGTCAACCAAGTAACGTTTCCAGAACTTAGTAATGCCAATTGTCTTCCAGAGTTTGCTGTAGCAACCACCACCAATCCTTGTTCAGTAGAAACACTAAATTGTGCTAAGGAGTTTCCATTTGGATTGACGTCATATGCAGTTAGTAGTCCACTTGTTGACAATTGATATGGTTCAAGATCGCCATTTGAATCTTTAGCGTTAAACCAAAGATTATCAGCATCGCTATCAAGTATTGAGAATGCATTTGCAGATAGTGCCGATAAACTTGAACTCAAAATAGATTGAGTTGCATTATCAAATGTTGGAATCTGTGAAAGTTCAACAATATCGCTTGAATTAGCCCAATGTATTGTATTGGAACTAGTAGTAAATACAACGCCTTGCATGAATGGAACCAATACTGAGTTCGCATCTATACTATTGTGAACAAATATATCTTGTACAATATGAGTGCCAATGGTAGTTCCATCAGTTACCCATAGTTCTCTTCCATTAGTTCCATCATCAGCGTCAAAGAAAACAAGTTCACCTTGTTCACCTGCTACACTGGTGAATCCCAATGCATTACCTGGAAGTGAGTCTCCTAGAGGATTTATATCGAGAAGCATAGTTGTAGTATCCATTATTCCTTCAGTAGTCCACAATTCACAACCGTCAAGAGGACTATATGCTGCAAAAATGGTAATAGAATATTTTTGATTCCAATTCATAGCATCACAATTTGCAGTGATTCCATCATTAACATTCGGTGCGGCGTCTGAGATTCTTTCAGCAGTGAGTGGAGTTGAACAAACTTTCAATTCCTCGTCTACTTCATCATCAGAAAGGTTTCCATCAAAGGCGGTTGAATTACCAGTGCCATCATCTATTCCAAAGCGTAAAATAAATCCAACTGGACAAACATTAGAAGGAGGTATTTCCTTCTTTACTAAGGCAGGAGCACCGTTTCCACCACTGTTTCCATCTCCACCGATTTTACCATCACAAAGTTCGTTAACAGTAGCAAACTCTTCATCATCAAGGTAATCATTTTGATTTTCATCCATTCCAGAATAGATCGCAATACCGCCTTCGGGACAAGTTGTATTGCCGACATAAATTGTAACCATTCTAACTAGACTAGATGTGCCATTACTGCCGATTTCACCTGAGTCTCCATTCGCACCTTGCGGTCCTGAAAGCCCTTCTTTTCCATGACAAATTTTTGTAGTTGAAGTAATTTCTACACTATCGAGAACACCATTTTGATTAGTATCAGTACCAATGAAAATATCAGAGCCACCTTCCGTACAAATCGAATCTGCTTCACGTCCTTCAGAAAGAACAAGAGTTTCTATTGCATCTTGACCATCCTTTCCTTGAGATAATTGCAAACCGTTTAGAAGAACAAGAGCATAACTTGACAATATTAGTGCAATAATAATTGATAATACCTGAATTGTAGTCAATACTTTTGATTTCTTACTCGAGCGGTTTCTTGCCAAAACACCTTGATATCGGCCATTTTCCACAACACTTTGTCTGCTACGACTTTGTGCCTCTGTACTACGGTTTCCATCATTAATCTGTGGCACATCTTTGGCTATTTGGTCATGCGCAGGTTCTCCTGCAATAGGGGCATGTTCAACCGTGTTGCTATTTGGTGACATGAACAAGAGGGAATACCTCAATGGTATCAAAACCTTCGGTGTTTAATCAATATATATTCACCGAATTAGCGCGTGCGAGAGAAATAATTGATCAAAGTATATTTCTCAATCAGTGTAGGGGGTTAATTGATGAGCATCCAATCACTGCCTCGTTGTATGGAACTACCTCCGCGCCTCCAATCTCAATTAGATGGGGCAGAAGGTGAAACGAGACAAAAGGCCGCACGATTGGTAGTTGACTTGGCTACAACTGCTGGTGCTGACGGATTTGTTAAAGCAGCCCACGCCCACGTTTCGGGAGTTTCAGTTATTACTGGCGGACATGGGTTGCGTAGATTCCTTTCAGATTTAAGCGGAGATAGCAGCGGTGTTGTCGCCATCCCCACGACTCTCAATTCAGCGGGTTGTGACAAAGAAAAAATGCAAGAAATGGACATTGCATGGCCGGATTTCTTGGAACAACAATTTGAGATTGTTGTGGCTTATGAAAGATTGGGAATAGATGCAATACTCTCTTGCACACCTTATGATCGAGGAATTAACAACCCTGAAGGGATTGCTTCTTGGGCAGAATCAAATGCAGTATGTTTCTCCAATACTTGGACGTCGCTTATCACAAATAGAGAATCTGGATTATCTGCACTAGCAACTGCATTAACAGGTTATGCTCCACGCTGGGGATTACATCTTGAAGAAAATAGAATCCCCAATATCATTGTTGATATCGATTGTCAAATGGAGACCTTATCAGACTGGTCTGTACTTGGTGATTGGATTGGAAAGCAAGTCAAACCAGAATGGGATTTACCCTGGGGTCCAATGCCTCTGATTACAGGTTTACCTAAACATTTGAGCTTTGCCCGAAAGAAGGCATTGACTGCAGCAGCAGCAAATTATGGAATTCCAATGCTTTGGGCAGTAGGTCATTCGCAAGATCCCCCATTGAATAGAAACGAAGATGGACAATGGCAAGCACCTGACAATGGTTGGCAAGGTAAACTAACTTTTAGTGCAGAAGATTTACAACAACGATATGACGAATTAGCACCCAAAGGTCAAGTTGACTTAGTTGTAATCGGCTGTCCTCAAGCAAGTCTGGAAGAGATCCGAATTACTGCTTCAGCAGTGCGTTCACATGCGGAATTTGGAGGAAAAATTCCGGATAGAAGATTATGGGTTTTTACAAGTGGAGAGAATTATCAATTAGCTTTGGCAGATGGCAGCATTTCAATTCTTGAAGAAGCAGGGGCTTTAATTTTGCAAGACACTTGTCCAGAGGTTACGCCATATAATCGCCAACATTACAATCATTTATTGACAAATTCGTTGAAGGCTGAGCATTACTTGACTAGCGGACTTAACAAATTACCAACCAGTGTAATGCCTATTGAGCAGTGTGTTGCACATGCCATAGACCCAGAGTTAAGTGCAGGACCTCGTCCTCAATTACAAGCAAAAGCACAACCTCAACACCAATCAGCAAAGACATATCAAGAAGGTGAAGTGGAAATAAAAGGAAGTGGATTATTATCGCAAGAAGATTTCACAGTAACGGGTACTGCCTTGGTAACTGATGTCGCAATCACCTATTTGGGCTATGTAAATGCAGATACTGGAGTAATTGAAGAAACAGGACATCCCCTCGATGGCAAAGCGGTAAAAGATACAATTCTAATTTATCCTAAAGGTTCAGGCTCCACTGTTGCTCCATATGTTTTGATGGGATTAATTTACACAGGAGTCGGTCCTAAAGCGATTGTCAACAGAGATGTATGTCCGCTAACACTTCCAGCTTGTTCACTTCTTGATTTACCATATGGGCATGGTTTTGAAACAGATCCATGTATTGCAATAAACAATGGCGACCAAATTGAAATGAAGCGAGTTGATGGAGTGGTAACCATTTCAGTATTACAACGTGTATGAGTGATTTCCATGTTAGAAGGAAAGAAAGTTCTCGTCACTGGGGGGGCTGGTTTTCTTGGTTGCGATCTTGTTGGAAAGTTAATTGAAAAGGGTGCTTTAGTCATTGTTCTTGACAATTTGTTTAGAGGCAAGATGACTAATTTACAGGAATATTTGGACAATCCTAATTTAACTTTCATAGAAGGAGATGTATGTCTTGAATCTGATTTATTAAAATGTGAATCAATTCATTCTGGTTTAGATATTATTTTCCATCTCGCAGCAATCAATGGAACAAAATGGTTTCATGAAAAAGCCAGAGATGTTATTGAAAATAACATCGTTGGCACTCTAAGGACTTTGGAATCGGCCCAGAGATGTAATGCAAGATATGTATTGGCAAGTTCGCCTGAAGCATTTGGAGAATCAAAACAGCAACCTCTTAGTGATGGTAATCCGATGGTATTTTCAAATCCAGCCATGCATCAAAGGCATTCTTATGGAGCAAGTAAATATCTTGATGAAGTTGCTACACAACATGCGATTCGAGACGGCTTAGATGCAAGAATCGTTAGACCATTCAATGCTTATGGGCCAAAACTATTGGGCGATGAGTATGGCCAAGTTGTGGCGATATTCTTCCAATCGATTCTAGAAAACGAAGCAATTACTTTGCATGGCGATGGTAGCCAAACACGTTCATTTACTTGGATTGATGATGTCACTGATGGATTCATAAAAGCTGCAAGCGATAAAGCGCAAAGCGGTGATGTATTCAATATTGGTAGTCAGCAAGAAGTTAGCATCGCTCAATTACAAAAGATGATATTTTCAATCGTATCGGAAGATGTCAACTGGTTTGGTGGACTTCCGATGGTGATAATGGGTGAGGGCTATCATGGTGATAGTGCAAGGCGACTTCCGGATATTAGCAATAATATCAAAATAGACTGGGAGGCAAAGGTATCTTTGAATCAAGGTTTACAACAGATGTGGGATTCAATAAGAAGCAATTGAGCAGTTCAATTGTAATGCTTGTCCACTTTCATAGACCAACTATCTGGCGACTCAGTCAATCTGTCCATACCATGTTGGCATAATACTCTAAGTCCATTGATAGGTAATTCTTCATCGCTGACAAATAGTTTTTCAACTCGTAAGATAACTAATTTAGCAACAGCTTGAGGCAAATCTCTTTCCTCTATAAGAGATACTTGAATTGCAGCAACTGCTTGTCCAATAAGCATTTTATTGTCGCCAACATTAGTGAAATCGCAAAGATCCCACTCACTCTTATCTGCGGGTAACTGTGTACCGCTGAGATCAACATTTTCAGCAGATTTCTGTGAGGCTGGAAGCAGATGAAGGATTGCTTTACCATTTATTCTTAAATTTACCAAGGTATCTCTGGGCCGGCCATCTCTTGATTGTGACAAGGATGCTACTAGCAATGGCGGAGTATTGGAAACAAGCATTACAGAAGATAGAGGGGCTAGGTTACCCATCCCCTCTGCGTTTTCACTCGCAGCTACGACAAGAGGGCGAGGTGATAACAAGCCACTAAGCCAGGTCGCTCTTTGGGAATGTTCCAAATCATCAATACTAATTTGATGGCAATTATCTAACAAATTAGTAGGTTCGTCTTCATCAAACCAATCATCCAATTTACCAGAATTAACTTCCTCTAAAGAATATGCAGTGAAATCCCTATAAGACTGCCAAGCAGCAATTTCTTCATTGTCGCCACGTGCCTTTTTTCTTGTAATTGACTTTTCTGAATAGGTGATGCAACGACTAAGGAAATCTGCTACGATTGCTTTCTTATCCATTATCTCACCTCTTGGCATCATATTGTTGGCGGGTCATTAGGAATCTTGCTGGATTACCAGCCCACACTTCTCCTACGGGGATGTCATGTGTCAATGTTGCTCCTGCCGCTAGTACCGAATCATCGCCCAACGACACACCTGCCACGATGTTAGAGCCGCCTCCTATTACAACGCGATTACCGATTTCAACAATTTGCCACAGGCTTGAATCACCGGAAGGTGGATACTTGTCATTCATTATGGTGGCGTTTGGGCCGATGAACACATCATTCCCGACACGCGTCTTATTCGCAATATATGCTCCACCTTGGATTTTACAATTATCGCCAATGATTACACTCGCTCCAATGTGGGCGAGAGATCCAATATTACCTGCGTTACCAATTTTGCAACTGTCACCAATGTGGCATGGCCACCATGCAATGCTACCTCCGGAAAGAGTGACTTTTTGATTGCGAAGTTGATTGAGTTCTAGCCCAATATCTCCACCGTTGGCGCTCACAGATTTCACTCCGTAATACCCAGTTCTCGAATTAACATTTCAACGTGATTTTTTGCCTTAACATTATATCTTGCAAATATCAAATCACCTTGTGGATTTATGACAAAGGTTGAACGGGCACAACCCATGTATTCTTTGCCATAATTCATCTTCGTACGCCAAGTTCCATATGCATTATGAAGCGTTTTATCTTCATCCAATAATAGGGGGAAATTTAGTTGTTGTTTGCTGATGAAATTTTGATGTGATTCTGCTGAATCTACGCTGACTCCTAATACCAAATATTGGTTGTTATTCAACCTCCCCATCTGGTCTCTGAAGTCACAAGCTTGTACTGTGCACCCAGGTGTGGAATCGCGTGGGTAAAAGTACAAAATTACTGTCTTTCCAGAGGCGTTAATCGCTTCTAAATCATGCATATTTCCATCACTGTCTGTCATACAAAAAGTGGGTGCTTTTTGGCCGTTTTCTAGGTTCACCGTATCGCTCATTGTTTACGAGGGGCGGAATCTAGCACATCAATGGTTGCTTTGTGCCGTATTGCATCTATTTGAGAGGTAATACTCTTGCGATTCTATCTCTGTATGTCATTTATGCATTATTCATAATATGTGCTACGATTTGCATAGGTAAAAGGGTGTCAAGCGATTCTTTCAATAACTGCCGGTATCAAGATGTAAGCATGGTGACGACACGCATGACCGGCAGAAGCCGTCGTTACTTCAAAAAAATACAGAGGTCAAACACTCGTTATGAGTTGCAAGAACTGTCCAGTTCCATCCAATCAGATTTGGATAAAAGAAATATCACTTATGATGCAGCATTAAATTTGGGTAACCTCATCCAAAACAGGGCTGATCAATTACCCGGAGATGCCATAGTTTACTCCATCTCCGATAGGGATGCATATCGCAGAACTTTAGAACTCTATCTTAGAGATTCTTTGCTGACGAAAACCGAGCAATTATTGCTTTGGGAAGAGAGGCGTAGATTAGGAATTAGCGACGAGGATCATGAACGTTTATTAGTTCAGTTAGTAGCTCAATGGAAACGTCAAGGAAAGAATGTTACAATCGACCAATTCCGTAAGCCTGGTGGTGAGTCACATGCGTGATTCAAGCACCAATATTAGTACCCTCTTGGCAGGGTTAATTCTACTGGTATTATTGACTCCAAATATCGCCCCATTTACAAGTGCTAGTGATGGTGCAAGGGCTAACCCGGATTTCTCCGTGCAATCGATTACACTCGATGGCGCAGGTTCTGTTTGGGACGGAGTGGATTTAGTCCTTGAACAAGAAGAACATATTGTTAGAATAGTTGTAGCTAATACTGGCTCGGCTGCCGGACAGGTCATACTTAGTCTCGTACACCGAGGCTCGCCAACCGCCGGTGAAACCACAATTACAAGTGTTAATTTAGGAACGATGTCTGCTTCATCAACCAGCAATCCAATCTTAATCTCTTGGAATGCTACTACGGGCGATTCACAGACTTTATTTGCTAGGGTAGCTCCTTCTTCTGCTACAATAGATACCAATAGTGCAAATAATGAACAAAGATTAGATTTCAATGTCAGGGTATTCCATTCTGGCGCAGTTACTGGGGAAACTATTCCAGTACCTACTGGTGGGCAGAGTACTGCTAGATTGACCAATGCAGTTCATCCAGTGACAGCAACCGTTCTCAATCAAGGAGTAATGGCAATGTCTGCGGCCATGGAACTTTCATTCTTTGAAATAAGCAACCCCGCTAACACCTTTACACTGTGGTCTAATACGGTGACTCTAGAACCAGGTTCTCTTTTGAATCCTGCAATTGCTAGCGTACTAAACACCAATCTCGATGCGACTTCAATAACAGGTATCTGGAATTTAACGGCGACAGTCCATTTCAATGGGACGGCATATACAGATCCACAAATCATCAGTGAAGTGGATGTAGAATTTTCAAACTTTGTTGCCGAATTAACGACTCCTTCTGATAGAACTACAGAACCTGGAATGCAGACTACATTAACCTACATTGTCAAGAATACTGATACGTCATCAGACTCGTTTGTTGTCAGTATTAGTGATGTACTAGGTTGGGCAGATAAGACACGAGATGGTGCGTCAACCCCTGTAATCTCTCCAAATGGAACTCATATTGAAGAAATAGTAGTAACAGTACCAATAGGTGCATCAAGAGCATTGGTAGAAAGTATCACCCTGACTCTAACATCTGTTTCAGCGAGTTATACTCTTACAGGTATGGCTCGTGTAATGTCTGGTGAACATTTTTCTGCATCGGTGTCGATGCCAGCAGGAGTCACCTTGGTAACTCCGGGACAAGAAGTTGAATTGTCTGTCCAAATTACGAATGATGGTAATGTTCCAGCGACTTTCAATCTAAATTCTGGATTAGGCGTTTTGGCAAATAATTGGACTTTATCTTTGTCATCCACTTCAACAACGGTGGTCAATGATGGTTCTACCGTCACAGTAGTACTTACAGTCGTAGTACCACCGATACAACTCCCTCTTGATGCAAGCGAGTATAATCGCGCTGGTGATTCAATTAACGTATGGGTGCAGGCTCAAGCAACAGGCGGTGGACTGCCTGCAATTGGTTTTTCAGCAGTTGAAGTTAAGCCAATAATTGTGGTAGATCCTGGTTTGCCAACAGAGCATATTGAATTAACAGTTCAGGATGTCATCGATGCCAAGAATGGAATGGGCTTTGACGAAATACTAGGGCTCAATGTTGAAGTTCGGCATAATTTAGTCTCAGATATTTCAGAAACCTTGGATGTAACTATCAATGCCTCTGAACAATTCTTTACTGCAGACAATACTGGTGGGTTTGAAGAAGCGGAAAGATGGAACTCCTCAGTAACCCCTACCACTCTAACAGGATTAATACCTGGAGAGATAAGATTAGCAGCATTGGGAATTCAAGGCCCTGCTAGCAATGAGTATCCTCTTGCAGGAACTATTAGGATACCAGTGACTGCATACCCTTCCTTAGGATTAGTACATTCAGGTTCAGGAATCGAAGCAGTAAATGTGACGAGAAATCTTACCATTACTATACCACGAGTGTTGGGTGGTGAAATAATAGAGCAAGGTCCACTCAATGCAACAGTTGGAATTAAAACAGACTTTGGCCTGAATCTCTCAAACATTGGTAATGATTTGACATCATATCGCCTAACTATAGTTGATGACTTACCAGATAATTGGATTGCAACCCTTAACACCACTACTCCCACCTCTAATACGATTGATAATTTATCAGCAGATGTCTCAGATTGGTCTTTGACTTCTGGAGTTATCGGTGACATCCATCTGCAAGAATTCACACTTTCGGTAACTACCGATCCCCAAGCTTCCGCTGACATATCACAGCCACTATCAATAATAATAGAAGAGAGAGATACCGGATTTTATATTGATACACATACGATCAACATTAGTGTTAACGAAGTGATCAATGCATCACTCTCACCAACCAATCAATCAGTAGATCTGAGTGCATATGAGACTCAACTGACAAGAGTAATAATCAATAACACTGGTAACGCTCCAACAAATTTCAACCTATGGCTGGATGATTCTAATTCAGCAGATGTTGATTTCACACTTGAGAGTCCAGACAATCTTCTAATCGCGGATGGATATGAAAGTTCGGTAAAGATTAGAATTAATCCAAGTGAAGATGCTAGTTTTGACGAATTATATATGGCCACACTTTGGGTATCAACCGATTCTGGTCTGAATCTGTCCGCCAATATAGTGGCAAATATTAGTGAAGAACACTTACTTGAAATCGATGCACCTTCACAAATTGCAGTAGTTCCAGGAACAAATCAAGATGTCGCATTCAATTTGACTAACATAGGTAATTTAGTAGAAACTGTAACTGTGACTATCGGTGTTGAAGGTAATTGGACAGTCACTCCACCCACTCAGCAATTTACTTTGCCAATAGATGCGGTTGTTGATGGCACAGTCATTGTAGAAGTCCCTTCTCTTGGTGGTTCAGATGATCTTCTAAATGGTGCAGTGCACAATATGACTATTACCGTAACCGATTCAGTTACGGAGGCAACACTGGGTGTTCGCTCCGTTGAATTAGTGGTCGGTGCATTATTCCTCGTTGAAGCAGATAATTGGCCGGATGAGATGTTGTATCACCGTCAATGGGAAAGGACTTGGAATGTGATTCTAACCAATACTGGAAATGATGATGTTACAGTTTCAATCGATTACGACATATTACTGCCTGGATTGACTATTAATAGTGATGCTTGGGAATTGAGTGAGGGTGCAGTAACTACGCTGACATTACCGCGTCAATCAGCAATACCGTACTCGTTTAGCGTATCAGGTACTGAGTTTGAACCGGATTTGACATTAGCAGCAGACTTGGTTGTAATACTCACTCCTCTTGATGAAACAATCGAAGGTACAGCGGAATTACGAACTACTTTGAAGATGTCACGATTCTTTGAAGCAACACCGATTGAACTTCGTCCACCAGCGGATGATGGACCAATGGAAGTTGACTTAGTATATTCACACATACCTTCTGTCAATTCATCAATAGTGGCTTATGAATTGGAAATGTGTTCAGCAGTCAGATTAATTGAAGTTGCCAATTTAGACTTAAATCCGGATGACTATGTCTGGAATTTCACTGTTTATGTCGATACCACAGTGCACTATCTATCTCTTAACGCAAGTTGTGCCACTGGCTCACAAGGTAACAGTTCTAGAATCTCACTCCCGCCACGAGCTGCTTGGGATACAAGTGCTCCAATTAGAATCATTGTCGACGCTCCGAACCGACCAAATATTTTGCCAGGTGATGGATATGATCTAACATTTAGGTTGTACCATCCAGATGAGAATGTTGGCTATACCATCTTCACTGAAGAAACATTTACATTTGCCTTGGATGTATTTTCAGACCCAGAAATTGGAGATATAGAAATCGTTGAAGGTAAACTTATTGAAGGAACTGAAGCGATAATATCCGTTGATGTAAAGAATGGTGGAACAGCGCTTGCTCTTGGAGTCAGAGTAGATTTAGTATGTGATAATCTAAACATTCTTGAATCACCACCAGAGATTTTCCTATTAGGTCCTAATAGTGAAGAAACTCTAACCTTTAGAGTTGAATCAATTAATTTGGACTGGTGGGCACAATCATTGCCAGTAGAATGTACTGCAAGTCTTAATGGCACATTAATGCACAAAAACATCGTTGCTAATGATGTAGGTACATATGAAGGAAATGTTGAATCATTCAGTTGGGGGCTTTCCATTAGTTTCATTGCAACAGTAGTTCTAATGATAATTTCACTATTCCTAATCAATCTATCATCAAAGAATGAAAAGATGCGATTAGTAGCGGTTTACACTGGTGTGGCTGCATTAGGATTCGCATTCCATATTGGGCAAGCCTTCTCATTAACATGGTGGGGGCCTGCTATTCTTGCACTAACCGCCTTGTGGGTTTGGAGGATGACGTGGTCATGTAGTGAAGAATTCCGCCTTATCCATGAGGATTACCAGCGTGCTAGAAGAGGTGTTTCAACTATGTATGCTGATCACTTTGAGGCTCTTGCAGATGGCCGAAGACAACTTTCACTGATTTTGGCATTACCGATATTCGGTATGATGGGAATTGTACTGGGTGTTCCTCCTCAAATGGCCTCAGATCGTACTAACCTGGTCTCATTAGTAGTGTATATGGCTGTAATAATGATCGGCGTTTGGATTCTCTTATCAAAGTCAGACAAGATGTATGGAAATCTATTCGGTCGCCTAACAGATGTAGAAGTAAAGGCAACAAGAATCGAAAGAGATTTGGGAGACCCTGCTCGCCTTCTTAATGAATTAGCAGATGAGGGATTAGATTTAACCGCCATCTTTGAAGGAGTTTCAACAACGACATCAGTTTCCGATATAATTCCTGACAACAACAACGAAGAGGGGGTGAACGACGATGTCTGATGACGAATTAGATGAACTGGAAAGTGATTTTGATGCACAAGATGTTGAACTTGGTGACGGTGATGTTGAAGAAGCTAGAAGCGTTATTGCAGCAGGTAAAGATTCAGCCGATCGTTTGATGGCCGCTTCACGAGAATTAGAATCAATTGTATATGGAGTGGTACAAGATGAAACCAATTCATTAGCGGGAACTGAACTAGATATTTCCGATGCTAAAACTTTCCTTTCAGTACACAAATTGTACAAAGCGAGAAGAAGTGTTCGCCGAGCAGAAAAAGCGCTTGGTGAATTGGAAGAAGATGTTCTGTACTTACGCCGCAGCATTGCCATGCTACACCGACTTCTAAATGAGAAACAAGTGACAGAGGGTGAAGTTGAAAATATTCTCATTCGTCTAAGAACAGCAACAGGTGCAGCAGAAATTGGTGAAGTAGGTACTGCAGCAAGTGAAGTTGAATTCCTAGTCGATGATTTGATTGGCGGAAACACATCAACTCTCAACCCATTCCTATTCCGCCATTTCTGGTTAGGTGTTGATACACGCTGGCCAGCAGGTGGAGATTCAGGTGTTTTGCTGGTCAGAATAATCAATGACGGCCCGATTCCAATGCCGGTAATGCGTATTTCACCTCCAGTGCCAATTGGCTGGACTGCCAATCCTAGTGTAGTGGACTTACCGATTATTTCTCCTGGTGGAAACGTTCCTCTTCGCTTCGAGATTACAGCTGCTAGAAGATATGGTGCAGATGAAATCCCACTCTCTCGTAAACTGGCAATCTCAACTTCTTATGAGATGCGATCTGGTGAAATCACGATTACTATTAGGGCGCAAAACCGTTCAATGGAATCATTATCCGATGTAGTACTCTCGCCATGGCTTCCGCCAGGATATACAACAGATAAGGTGCCATTCGTGGCTCGCTTGACTCCAGACGAAGTTGCATTGATTAGAATGCCACTACGCATAGATCTAGGAAACGGAGGAACTTCCTAGACCATGTATCATTTTCTACCCCGTATGGGGGAGGACGAGTAATAAAAACAAAAAAATAAAAATGGAAAATAAAAAGGTGAAAGAAATGAAAAAAGAAATAAACGAAAATAACGATGAGCTCGCCGCTATCGGAATTGGTGCAATGATTGTATTTATTGCATTGATTTTGGTGGCCGCGGTAGCAGCGGCTGTAATTATACAAACTGCTGAAAAATTGCAACAGAATGCCCAGGCAACAGGTGATGACACACAAGAACAGATGTCCACGAAAGTGATACTTCTATCTACAGTTATCTCTGACATGACCGGTGGTGCTGAGATACTATTCTCAACCTTCGAGTTAGCGCCAGGTTCAGAACCGATCCAAGGTGACGATGTAGCATATACTGTAATTTGTGACAATGCAGGTGTAGCAACATTCGCCGACGGTGAATTTGATGAAGCAACTGTCCACACAGGAGATGGCTCAACACTTGCAGCTCCAGTCATAACCTTGAATCCAGGGATTACATATGTAGTTGAACTTGATATTGGAGGTTGCGGACCAGCAGCAAACGTAGACCACATTCTCATCATCGCAGTTGATGGTGGCGGAAACACATACGAAGAGTTACAATACGGCAGTTCACCTGCTGTAGGGGACGTAGTAGTTTGAGGTGATTATCATGAAGAACAATAATGAAAACAACGACAACTTAGCAGCAATCGGTATCGGCGCAATGATCGTCTTTATCGCACTTATATTAGTAGCAGCAGTAGCAGCAGCAGTGATTATTCAAACTGCAGAAAAGCTTCAGCAAAACGCACAATCCACTGGTGATGACACAACAGACGAAATGTCTGGTAAGGTCACAGTCCTCAATGTATTTGTCAACGATGCTGATAATTTCGAAGTCTACTTCCGTTTAGCAGCAGGTTCTGATGATACTGCTGACTCAGATATACTTTGGCAACTTACTTGTGATGACGGCGCAGCCGGCATGGATTATATCGCTGGCGATTTCAGTGGTTCTGCCATAGACCCACTTGATGGAACAGCAGCGGTTACAACTGCAGCAGCAGGTGTTGCTTACCGAACTACTCTTCTCGCCAGTGCTGGCGGGAATGACTGTGGTCCTGACGCACTATTCACTAACAATGTCAAGGCAACTCTGTACCTACACGTTGTAGGTGGCGGAACTACCTACGACATTCTCAAAGTTAGCGATTCATCTGTTGGCTCCGTGGTAGTCTGATTTTATCTGAGTCCACAAAATGTGCTTCGGCACTAAGGACTCAGGGAGGAATTACACATGGCATGGCCATTTAGTGGCGGAGATGGAGATTCCCAGGATGCAGACGCTTTATTGAGTGAAGAACGCTTGAAGATAATGGCAAATGTTGCCATTGAACAAGTCCCCCTCCCAGAAGAGGGCGAACTCAGTGAAGAAGATGCTTGGACAATATCCCCTGGACCAACCAAAGCCCGCCTCAACAGTATCGGAAGCGTACCGAGTGTGGCAGCAAGCCTCGCTCCTGCTCAACCAGTGAATATGAATGCACAAGTTGATACTTCTAGTTTGGAACGTCTAATCAGTTCACGTCTCGACATGGTCGAAGATGTGCTCAGATTGGTTGAATACAAATTGGATGAAGGACCAATTACTCAAGATGGATCACAATCCGAAGACGCATCAGACGATGAATCTATGGAGATTGATGCAAACAGTGGAGATGTAATCATCACCTCATCAGGAGAAGTCATCGCCGCTACTGGTGTTGACCGAATGATGGATGAAGATGATGCTCCGTTAGTTGAGTTGTATGAAGCACAGGCACTCAGAGCAAATCCATTCCTAGTCGCACCATCTGATGGTCTCGGCGGGGGTACAAACCAAATCGGAGCTCCGACAGTATCGGCTCTGCTTCTAGACAATATGTCTGGAATGGCAGCAGTTAGTTTTACTCAAAAGGCAATCGATTCTGGAATGTTAACAGTGGATGAAGGAGAAACGGTAATGGCAATTGTACAATTGGCAGCACCTGGAGAATCTGAAGCAGCACTCGAAGACCACCTTGCTAACAAAGAACTTCTAACACTATCTGCTCTTGTCAAATCTTGGCGCAGTTCAGAAGGATTACGAGGTGAATTGTGAAATGGGCGCTTCGGTCGGAATCGGAGGTTTGATTATTGGCATGACCATGTTGGTCGTGTTCTCTATGGTAGTGGCATCAATTGATGCAAATGTTGATTCATCACTACAAACCATCGATTCGGCCAATGAAGCATTGCCCTCTTTCACCATCGACGATGCCACCCTTTGGGAAGGCGCAGTCGTCGATGTTCAGATCGGCAGTGGAGGAAGTGGATATACTAATGGAAATCTAGTCTCTTCAACAGGTAATGGTGGCTTCGCAGCCACCTTTGCTGTTGACGGTAGTGGTGCGATAATTAGCGTGGCAATCACCAGCCACGGAAATTACTCGTCCGCACCAACTATCGTTGTTCAAGGACAGACTCCGACAACATCCGCAACCTTCGTTTCATCGATCGGAAATTACATTCACTCGAATGTTACTAATACAGGTTCACAGATAACCCCACTAAGAGAAATTTGGGTATTCTCCGATGGCGAAAACCCAACCAATCTTGGAAGCATATACGCGGGTGGAAGTAATAATCCACATTGGTATTCTGGTGAAACACTTCATGTCCAATGGGCAGAAAGTGGGACATTACCTGTTTCTAGAGTTGCAATTTCAGTTAAAGGTGTCAACATGGCATCAACACTTGCATGAGGTGAATATATGGCAGATGGAGGAGCATCAACATTCATTTTGCTGATTACAGCATTGTTAGTGTCTGGATCGGTTTCGGCAATTCTCATTAATCAATGGGGGGATATGTCTAGCGCTCTTGAAGAAAACCGCAAGGGCAAAGAAGCTGATGCAAAAACTTCAGTCTCTTTTGCAGGTGATGCGATGGAGGTTGGGTATGATGATTCAGTAAGCCCTAATGTGATGACGTTTTATCTTCAAAACACAGGGCAATATGTTCTTGATGAAAGCACTCTTGTAGTGATTGTTGATGGTATTTCAGTAACATCGAGTATTACAACAACGATTTTGCCCAACGGTGCAGATTGGACCGATGTTAGATTAGTAGAAGTGGAAGTTTCTTCAAGTTCTTGGTCATATCAAAATGATGATAGCGTGAGTATTTCGGCAGTAGTTTCTTCCGAAGTTACTTCCGGTTACCGTGGAACTGATACAATGGATATTGAGGTGAGATTAAATGTCTGATGGAATAGATACAGATGACCCTATGTTCGCAGCACATAAGCCGGTTGAAGATGGATACCCATTCGTCTTAGAGACCGATTCACTTGCAGATTCAATGGGTTCAAGATTGCCTAATCGTTCAATATATGTAGTTCAGGGTGATGTCGGTTCTGGAAAATCTTTGATAAGTCAAAGATTATCTTTTGGACTTGCAGAAAATGATGTCAAAGTATTAGTCATTACAACAGAACTAACGACACGAGGATGGATTGAACAAATGGAGTCCATCGGTTACGGGGTTACAGAATTCATTCGTACAGGACAGTTGATGGTTTTCAGCCGCTTTGGAACTATTGCAGAAGCACTTCCAGATGTCGGTATTCAACAAGTACTCGAGAGTGAAGCAGTTTCTAAAGCAGATATTATTATTATTGATTCTGCAAGTTCTTTAATGCCGGATGATTTAGATGATAACGGAAGATTCAAGATGATGCAAAACCTTCGTAGAATCACTAGTGAAGGGCGTTCAGTAATGCTATGTGTTGATGAAAATGAAATGGATTCCAAACTATTGCACACACTCAGAGCATCATCTGAAATAGTCTTAGATATGAAAACAGCAATGATTGGCGGAGATATCAAACGAAATATTGTCGTTACAAGATATCTCCGTGCAGCAGGACCAGTTCAATCTTCAATTGGTTGGAGAGTTGAACCTTCTATGGGATTCATCGTAGATATTACAGCGGTAAGCTGATGGAGGGATTAGTATGAGTGATGAACCAAAATTTGCTAAAGGAGATTTGGCCAGTGTAATGGCCGCTCATCCTCACGTAGCAGATTGGGTTAGAGATTTTGAAGCACAGCATGGGTCTAGACCAATTTACTATGGTGAGTTGGATAGAGGTGCGAAAAAAGAACGTCCTTACAATTTAATCTACATTACAAAAGAACCAATCTTCGTACACATGTACGAGCCTCCGGAAGATGATCAGCAATCTGGTGGCGAAATCTTGTGGTTTGGTCTTGAACCACAATTGACAGACTCTGAAGAATATATCAGGAGGGAATTGATTGAAACTCTATTACAAGAAGCCCCAACAGCACCATCATTTACTACCGATAATGAGTTTGAAAATATTCTCGGACAAATGATAGAGCGATATACGGTACTCGATACTGAATTAAGTGGTACTGTTCGTCGTCAAGGGAAGTTATGGCAACTTGTTGGTCTGGATGATCGCAGATTGACAGTAACACAGAACCAACGGGAACGACTACGCTATGTCGTTATCCGCGATTTAATTAGAAATGGTCCACTTGAACCACTTCTTTCAGATGAGATGCTGGAAGATATTCACTCAGTTGGACTAAAACATATTCACATGGACCACAAAATATTCGGTATGGTCACTTCCAATATTAGATTCCGTGACAGGGATTTACTGTCTAGATTCTTGAGAGCAATGTCAGAGCGCATTGGTCGACCAGTTTCCGATAACAAACCAATTATTGACGGAGCACTTCTCGATGGTTCACGTATCAATATCATATTCTCAGACGATGTCTCGATGCTCGGGCCATCTTTCACAATTCGTAAATTCGCAGAAGAAACAATCTCTATTACACAATTAATCCAGTGGGGAACAATTTCAGCACAAGTTGCTGCCTACATTTGGATTTGTTTAGAATATGGTATGTCGGTTCTAGTATCTGGAGAAACAGCATCTGGAAAGACTACAACACTCAATGCAATCCTTCCATTCATTGACCACAATGTCAAGATTTACTCGGCAGAAGATACTCCTGAAGTCAAAGTACGCCACAAACTATGGCAACGCCTTGTCACTCGTTCTTCCAAAAATGAAGAGTCAAGAGTTGAAATGTTCGATTTGCTAAAAGCAGCTCTAAGAAGTCGTCCAAGATACATCATCATTGGTGAGATTCGAGGTGTTGAAGGTGCTACAGCATTCCAGGCAATGCAAACTGGTCACCCAGTAATTGCTACTTTCCACGCATCGAGTATCGTGAAAATGATTCAGAGATTTACAGGTGACCCGATCAATGTTCCAATGCGGTTCTTCGATAACTTGAACTTCGCGATTTTCCAAGAAGTAGTTGAAGACCCTAATGGTGGTGGAATCGCAAGGCGTGTAACTGGTATCGACGAAGTAATCGGCTACAATAAACACAGCGATGGTGTATTAACGCGTGGTATGTTCGAATGGGATCCTATCAAAGATAAGCACTATTTCCGTGGAATGTTCCAATCGCATTTACTTGAAAATAAAATTGCGGCTGTGGCAGGATTCTCAAATAAGCGTGACATCTATGATGAGATGTTAAAACGCGCAGCAACACTTCAGATAATGGTGGACAGAGATTTAACACATTATGATGACGTTTTTGATTTACTCGGAATATATTACAATACAGGATGGGATAATTTCAGTAGAGCGGTAGATACGTGGGTTGGGGTCAACCACAAGTGAGGAGGAGATGAAATGGAGCGTCTGCCACTATGGCAAATTGCGTTACGTCGCATCGACATGCCTGTTCAAAGATATATTGGTATCTTTGTTGGTGGATCATTTTTACTCGGCTTGATAGTTGCAAGCATATTGATTTTCTTGACTGGAGGATTTGCAGATGGTGCATTATTCGCCGGTTTCGCTGGAGTATTGATGTTGATACTGCTGCCAGTAATGGCAGCGTTTGCAGCGATTGCATTCCCTGTATTGGAAGTACAACGCTCGGCTACATTAATTGAAAGAGAAATGCATATGTTCATCACCAGGATGGGAATTCTCTCACTCGGAGAGGTAGGTGCATCATCAATATTTGACATTCTAAAGCAAATGAGTGATTATGGTGAATTGGCTAGTGAAGTAAAAAGAATTGAGACTTTGGTAGACAAATGGCACACATCCTTGCCTGAAGCATCCAGAATAGTTGCTCAGCAATCACCATCTCCGTTATGGGCTGATTTCCTTGCTAGAATGGCGTTTTCAATTGAAGCAGGTCAACCAATTGATGCGTTTATGCGTTCAGAGCAAGAAACAGTTTCAGAACAATATGCGACATTATATGATACAAGGTTAGAATCGGTTGATATCATGAAGGAGATATATGTCTCATTAGTTTCTGCTGGATTATTTGGACTGATTATCGCTGGAATACATTTGGTGTTATTTGAAGTTGGCACAGGCGCTGATACACCTATTGAAGTGGCATCAAGAATCAGATTCTTATTACTCGCATCAATACTATTCATGTTTGTACAAATCGGTGCAGTATTTGCCTTTAGGGCAACGATTCCGAAGGACAAGACCTTTGCAAGAGATGAACTAGAGACGCCATTTAGACTGAACTTTAATAGAACTTTATTGATGGCTCTAAGCATTACTATCGTCTTGTTGATGATTACAACGGCTTCAGTCATTTATGCGTGGGAAGGAATCTCTCAAGAATGGGACAAATACGGATTATTGCTGATTGCATTACCTCTAAGTCCAATGCTTATTCCAGCATTTTTAGTTGGAAGAGAAGAACATAATATTCTTCGCAGGGATGAAACGTACCCAGATTTTATTCGTGCATTAGGTGGAACCGCCCAGGCACGAAGTGCAGAACCTAGTGCTACGATTAAGGCACTTAGAGGAATTGATTTTGGTGCCTTGGATTCATCCATCGACCGTTTGGAAAAGAGACTATCCACTAGAATCGATTCTGATAGAGCATGGGATTATTTCAATTCAGATACAAACTCAGCAGTAATTTCCCGCTATACTCGGATCTATATTGAAGGTTCACAATCTTCGGGTAAGCCTGCTGCTACAGCAGATTTAGTCTCACGTTCAGTAGGTAATTTACTTTCATTACGTCATCGAAGAGCACTTTCTGCAGATACTATGGCGGGAGTGTCATTGGGTCTACTCATTGCCAGCGTAACCTCACTCAATGTTACAATCGCCATCGTATTGAAATTAGGTGAAGCAATAGCTGGAGTTGCTACTGGATTTACCGAAACAGATGTAGGTGCATTGGCAGATTTCGGTGCAGGGGTTGCATTACCTGTAATGGAGGATGCGAGTTCAGTTGGAAGTAATATTAAGATGTTCAAAGTAATAGTCTCAATACTAATATTGGGTCAAATTGCTGCTGTATCAATCATTGCGACTAGATTGAGAGGTGGTGGAAAGGTTAGTGCTCTCGGTCAAATTGTCAAATTAATTTGGGTTGCAGGAATTACTTCACTATTGACTTCTATAATGTTAGATGGGGCAAGTTCGATGTTCGGCATCTGATATTTTGATTAAATCATAAGGCGCTGGGTTCATTGCAGTGGAACCTTTGCGACATTACATGCGTATGTTACGTACACTCATTCTGGGCGCGATAATGGTGCTGCCTGGAATGTTTTTAGCTTACTTGGTATGGATACTGGCAGGCAATCCTACCACCGAGCCACTAGAATCTCTCATCTGTAATGGGATTCCTCTAACCTCAATCGGACTGGGGTTATTGTTCGGTTGGATGAGTGGAGCAGAGTACTCAGTCAAAATGGAATAATCTCATCTTTTGGATTCTGCTTGAATTCTTTTCTTAGTCGCAGCCCATGAACAAATAGGGCATTGGCTGAGATCATGAAATCTTGCTGGGCAATATTCTCTACCAAAGAAAATAATTTGCAAATGGAGTTTATTCCATAGTTCTCTAGGGAATATTGCTTTCAAATCTTTTTCAGTTCTCTCAACAGTAGTATCGTTAGATAGTCCCCAACGTGCAGCAAGCCTGTGAATATGTGTGTCAACAGGGAATGCGGGTACTGCAAATGCCTGAGCCATGACAACGCTTGCAGTTTTATGACCTACACCGGGTAGGTCTTCGAGTTCCTTGAAGGTGCAAGGAACTTGGCCATCATGTCTTTCGACAATCAGTTGTGATAAACGCAAAATGTTCTTAGATTTTGTTGGCGCTAATCCGATTTGCCTAATATCTTGCAATATAGTATCAACATCAAGTTTAGTCATGTCAGCTGGATTATTTGCTTTTGCAAATAGTGCTGGTGTGACTTCGTTAACTTTCAAATCAGTAGTTTGAGCACTCATCAGTACTGCTACAAGTAATTCAAATGGGTTATTATGGTCGAGTGGTATGGGAGTTTCTGGATATAATTTCTCCAACATGGAGATGATCTTTTCCGCCTTCTCACTCCTGCGCATGTTTGGGCCAGTCTCCGATTAGCAATTAATACATCATGAATGAAGACGTGACATTAAATCTTCACCACTGAGGGAATTTAGAACATCACCACTTTCCAACCAACCCTTTCTCGCACACATTACACCGTATGTGATATCCGCCAATCCACGGATAGAGTGAGCATCTGGATTGATTATAATCGGAACTCCTAACCCCTTTGCATGCTTACAAAGTCGCCAATCTAAATCTAATCGATATGGGCTTGCATTCAATTCGATAGCCTTCAATCTTCCAGCATCGTTATGGTCAGCCATATGTTCAATCACAGATAGTAAATCAACTTCATAGCCATCTCTTCCCTGTAAAATTCTTCCAGTTGGATGGCCAAGTATTGTTGTCGCTGGGTGGTCAATTACCTGTAATAATTCTTCAGTATTCTGTACCTCATCACGTGCCTTCCACTTACCCATTGCATGCACGCTGGCAACGGTATAGTCCAATTGTGATAAGACATCATCAGGGTGATCTAATTTACCACCGGCCAAAATATCTGATTCAACACCATGAACCAATCGGAAATCCTTCCCTTGTTCCTGCCATTGCTGATTATATTTTTTGATTGTATTACCCTGCTCAAGTAAATCTTCTGCACTCGCTCCGTTAGCGATTTGTAAGGTAGGTGAGTGATCGGCTAATCCCAACCAATTCCAGCCCATTTTTTGAGCAGTATCTGCCATCTCTTCCAAACTTGCTTCTCCGTCAGAAAGAGTGGTGTGGTTGTGCAATGATCCGCGAATATCACTCATTTCAATTAGATTTGGAAGTTGATTAAGTTCCCCCGCAATGACTTCTCCAGTATCTTCTCGCAGTTCAGGAGTGACCCATTGCATTCCTAAATGAGCATAAATTTCTTTTTCACTGGTCGCTGCTAATGAGAATTTGGCGGCGGCCATTCCCTTCAAATCACCTGCTTCACTGTCAGGTATTAGCCCAAATTCATTGAGGCGTAGGCCTCTGCTAATCGCTCTTTGGCGCATTGCAATATTGTGCTCTTTACTTCCGGTAAAGTATGCTAAAGTGAATGCAGCAACATGTGGAGGAACTAATCTCACTTGAGCATCTATTGTTCCACCTGATTCTAATTGCTCGTAATCATCTCCTCCAATCGCTTCGAGAACATTAGAATCAATATGGCCAACAGTAAAGCCTTCTTCAAAAATAGATGTATCAAGAATCAAACTGATCTTAGAATCACCTGCACCCTTAACATCGGCAATACCATTCAAGTTGAGAATTGCATTAGCAACAGATTCATGGTCTTCCTGTTTGACTGAAACTACAACATCAAGGTCACCAATAGTTTCCTTTCTTCTTCGCGTACTTCCAGCTAAAGTTGCTTCAATAACCCCTGGAATAGCAGCGACCTTATTGGTAAACGCTTCACCATATTTGAGGCCAATATCTAGTCTCCTTCTCGCTCTAAATCTGCTTAACAATTCAATTCCATCTAGCATTCGTTGCTGGGATTTCTCTCCAAAACCCTTCATCGGTGCAATTTGACCATCTAGTGCAGCTGCTTTCAAACTCGCTACAGAATTAATGCCTAGTTCATCATGCATCAATTTTATTCGCTTTGGACCCAAACCCGGAATTCCGAGCATTTCTATCAATCCTTGTGGAGTACTATTGTGCAAATCAATCCAATCACTCGGCCACTTCCCTTCTTGCACCGATTGAGTTAGCGCAGAACCCAAACCTTTGCCGATTCCTTTGATTCCAAAGATTTCCCCCGATGCGATTAATTCACCTAAATCAGTAGTTAATGAGCCAAGCGTTCTACTGGCATTTTGATATGAACGTACACGGAATACATTGGCTCCTTGCAGTTCCAGTAATACCGCAACTTGATGCATTACATTGGCTACTTGGTTGCGAGAAAAGTAAGGTGGGCCGCTCGGGCGAGCCTTGGGTAGAATGAAAGATGCGCCCGCCATAATCAATGATGATGCCCACCCTTCTCAAAGATTGCTAACAAAAGCAGGTGTAATTCTAAGTGAAATAAATTAGTTACTCCCAACTTTTGAAGAGTAGGTGGCTGTAGGAGTCAATATGGTGGAGGTTGAGAGCATTGAGCATCTAGCTCAATCATTATGTTTTACTTCTGCAATATTGTTCGCTTTAATCGCAACTTTTAGCCGTTCAGAAAAAGCAGAGAGTATAGCTCAAAATGCAATCGCAATCTTGCTGGTTTTATCTGCGGCTGTACTTTGGTGGCTTTCTTTATCTGGTGGAGAATTGTGGGGATCTAATTACTTGCCAAAGCCATTATCTTTGATTTGCCTAATACTAGCGTTCTCGGCAAGAATGAATATCAAAGGAAAAAACATTTCATTTGGTGCAAACCCGCACAATATCAATAAAAAAGATGAATCCGATGATTCTGAAGAATAGTCTTCAAACGATTTCGCCAGGTTCTTGCTCGCCTTGTTCGGCTTCCTTAGCCATTTTTTGGTCGATAAAAGTACGCATATACTCAGGAAGTTCCCCATTGACGAATATCACATCATTGATCTTGTCTAACTTTTTTAGTGAATAATAAATTTGCATTGCGGTCATGGGAGTGGAAGAGCACCCGTTGCATCCTCCATCCAATGAGAGCATGATATTGCCATCACTTGTGTCAATGACTGTGACAACTCCGTCATGAGCATCCAAAATCTCCTGAACAGGGCCAATTTCGGCTAAAACCTCTTCAGCACTAATCGCCATACTGTTACGGCGGTGGCTTATCCCTTTCAACCGTTGCTAATTTCTGATAATCATTTTGAGCAAAAATGCATTGAATATGTTCAAACTAAGCGAAATGGCTCATGTCACCTATTACGCTTAGGGATTCACTTATGAGGGGGATTTAGGTCGGCGGGTTAACAAGGTGTTACCTATGATGGAAAATATACCAGAGATTGCAGCAGCAGCAGGTCTTTTCGGCCTAATGATTGCTTTCGGTCTATACAAGAAAGTAAACAGCATTGAAATCGATAACAAAAAGGTTGCCGAGATTACAGAAGAAATTCAAGATGGAGCAATGGCGTTCCTTACTGCAGAGTACAAAGTATTAGCAGTATTCGTAGTCGTTGTTGGTGCCTTATTGTCACAGATTACTGACGTTAATACATCAATTGCTTTCTTTGCAGGTGCAATCGCTTCAGTTCTAGCAGGATTGTCTGGTATGCGCGCAGCAACTTCCGCTAATGGAAGAACTGCAATGGCTGCAAAGAATGGTGGCCAATCTGCTGCATTAGCAGTTTCATACAACGGTGGCGCTGTAATGGGTCTATCAGTTGGAGGACTTGGTCTTCTAGGTATTTCCTTAGTTGCATTCTGGCTTGATGCTGGTAGTGCAACATCAAGCGAACTTTCTGCGGCTGCAGGATTCGGTATGGGTGCTTCATCCATTGCCCTATTCGCCCGTGTTGGTGGTGGAATTTACACAAAGGCTGCTGACGTTGGTGCAGATCTAGTCGGTAAGGTTGAGGCTGGTATTCCAGAAGACGACCCTCGTAATCCTGGTGTTATCGCAGATAACGTCGGAGACAATGTCGGTGACGTTGCTGGAATGGGTGCTGACATCTTCGAATCATTCGTTGGTTCAATAATTACAGCAATGATTATCGCTTCAAGTTTCGATGAGGCAACTAAAGCAGATTACATACTTCTGCCAATTCTTCTTGGCTTAATCGGATATCTTGCATCCATCATTGGTGTATTCTCAATGACTATTCTAAAGAATGGAAGCGACCCAGCAGCAGCACTTCGTAACACCACCTTTATCGCAGCAGTTCTATTCATTGCAGGCGGATATGGCGCTATCAATCAGGGATTGATCGATGTTACATACGGTGTAATGCACGCTGTACTTCTTGGTAGTCTTGTAGGAATCCTAATCGGATTGGTTACAGAATACTATACTGGTATTGAACCAATCTTTGGAATCATTAAACCAAAGGCAATTCAACACATTGGTAAGATGTCACAAACCGGTCCTGCAACAAATGCTATCGCAGGACTTTCAGTTGGAATGATGTCTACATTCATCCCTGTACTATTAATCGCAGGAGGTATCTATGGGGCAAATTATTTCGGAGGAGATACATATGGATTATACTCAATTGCAATGGCTGCAATGGGAATGCTAGCAACTGTTGGTGTTACAATGACAGTCGATGCATACGGACCAGTTGCTGACAATGCAGGTGGAATCGCAGAGATGTGTAGTCTTGGTGATGATGTCAGAGCAATTACCGATGAACTAGATTCAATCGGTAACACAACTGCAGCAGTTGGAAAAGGATTCGCTATCGGTTCAGCAGCACTAACCGCACTCGCACTATTCGCAGCATATACAACAGCGATTGGAGGCATCGACCTATCATTGACCAATCCAATGGTCGTAATTGGACTTCTAATTGGTGGCTCTTTGCCATTCGTAGTTGCTGCAATGACTATGACCTCAGTCGGAAAGGCTGCGGGAGAAATGGTTGAAGAAATCCGCAGACAATTCCGTGAGATTGACGGATTACTAGAAGGCCGAGAAGGAGTCAAGCCAGATTCACAAAAGTGTGTTGACATTTCAACAAAGGCAGCTCTTCGTGAGATGGTCGGACCTGGTGTTGTAGCAATAGTTGCCCCAGTAGTTGTTGGAGTTTTACTCGGTGCTGAAGCACTCGGTGGACTACTTGCAGGTTCTCTTGTCACAGGAGTTCTAATGGCTCTATTCATGGCTAATGCTGGTGGTGCTTGGGACAACGCAAAGAAAGCGATTGAGCAAGGACACATCAAAGGTTCTGCAAAGGGTGATGATTCACACGATGCAGCGATCATTGGAGATACAATCGGCGACCCATTCAAGGATACTTCAGGACCATCTCTAAACATTCTAATCAAGTTGATGTCAATTGTAGCAGTAGTTCTTGCTGGTACAAGTCTTATTTGAGATTGAAAGTGTTCAAAATATTGAGCGTTACCCTTTCAACGGGTGAGCTGCAGGGATGTCTATGCGAGTACCATTGTTATTGACGGCATTGATGTTATCTCTATCATTAGCGGGATGCTTAGAAGGTGGAGATGTACCTTCATCAATAGGTGATACTACTGCCGATGAAATCGATTTACCAGTCTGGGAAATCGGTGACCAATGGTTGTATACCTTTGTAACACCGCAATTTGGTGAGGATAGTGCTAGGCTTGTTGTCGCAGAGATAGATGACGGGGAACAAGAGTACTTGCTGGGCATCTCAAGTGAAAGAGAAGCACAACGACACGCAGTTATCAATCACAATCCCTTCCTTGGGCGCATCACGATAGATGGTTTGTCAGTCTTTGAAGAGGGTGAGCCACAACAAGTATTCAATTTCCCTTGGGAAAATGGACAGCAATGGAGGTTCAATCTGTTCGGAATCTCATGGGATGCTGAAACGATTAATATCTATAATGGCGTTGCAAATGTAGTCGCAACTTCAGATGATGGTCAGCAACTAGAATACGAATTTTCTGGAAGAAAAGGATTTATCGAATCATTGATTTGGACCAATGATACCGGAGTAGAACAACTACGCATGACACTAACCTTGAACAAAAAGGGCTATGATGGAGATGTGTTCTTCTATCGGGCTAGAGATTTAATCGATGAAAGATATGAAAATAGTCAAAATGACATCTATGATTCTTTCTTTGATAGTGGGCATCCAAGTGGAGAGGATTGGAATGTACTGGTATGGTATTTGGATGTTGAAATATCAAATGGTGGCGGCTCAGGTTCACTGACGATGAAAGATCATGCTGGTGCAAGTCCATTGACTCGAGCATGGGGTGCTGGTGCAACTGAAAAAGGCGCTGTTGGCACGATTCCGAGTAATTCTGGCGAATATTCACTAACGGTTACAGCACGTGGACAAGGCACTTTTATTCATTTGAAAGTAGCTGGTGCATTGGTTACACAATGGACTTTATGAGCCATATTATTTCGTTCAAGAGGTGATTTAATGCCAACTCTCATCTTAATGCACGGCATGACTGGTGACGCCAGCATGATGCGCCCATTCGCAGAAAAGATATGTCCACAAGGATGGACTCTTCTTGTCCCAGAGGGACGTTTTTCACATCCAACAAGAGGTAGAACTTGGTGGAGATACGAAGATTATGATGCAGATACAACTCGCAGATCTAATCTTTCGCGGATTGAACTGATAGATGTAGATTCTAGTTTATCACAATTAGAGAAATTAATTTCTGAAAATGCGCCACTAGGACCTCTCGTTATTGGTGGTTTTAGTCAAGGGGGGGCGATGGCGCAAGAAATCCTTCAACTCCCCATAGCTGACCGTATAGTAGGATTGATTTGCATTGGAACGAGATTGATTAGGCCAATGGAATTACGAATACGCCTGGAAGAATTAGATAAAAAAAGGTTATTTTGGATGCATGGTGAAAGAGATATACGAGTTCCAATTGAAGATGGATGGGCTGTTGCACATCTGTTTGAAACCGCTGGTTGGGCTGTTGAACTTGTGGAGCACAAGAAAGGCCATATGATCCCTACCGAGCATCACAATGAGATGACTGAATGGCTAAAGACATTTGAGTGATTATTTTTTGAGATATCTAGTGGTCTCATCAAAACCGCCAATATACATTGGTGTTTTACCACGTAAGTCAAAGATAACCGGCACAGTTCTTCGGCCAGTAGTAGTTACTACATCATTTCTAATATCTGGGTACTCGTCAAAATTTATTTCCTTGAAAGTTAGACTCTTCTGCTCAAACAGTCTCTTTGCAGCCGTACAATATCCACAATAATTACCAGTGTATATCAAAAAATCAGTACCGGCTTCAGCAGCATGGGCTATGATC